>JAVBUZ010000049.1:0-8535 GCA_031554725.1 Lachnospiraceae bacterium
TAACCGTTGGCTTATAGGTACGTAGGTTAACCTCTTCTGGATATTTGAATTTATTTACAGCTGCATTCTGAATATCAATCGGAATATCAATTAGAACAGGACCTTTTCTTCCCGTATTAGCAATATGAAATGCTTCTTTAAAAATACGAGGAATATCATTAACATCTCTAACAAGGTAGCTATATTTTACAAAGGATTCCACGGCACCTGTTATGTCTGCTTCTTGGAAAACATCACTGCCGAGTAATTCACTACTTACTTGTCCTGTAATGCAAACAAGAGGAATACTATCTGCAAATGCTGTCGCAATACCTGTAATCACGTTTGTAGCTCCTGGGCCAGAGGTTACCGCACATACCCCTGGACGACCTGTTATTCTCGCCTTACCACTAGCTGCATGAGCAGCATTTTGTTCAGTACGTATTAATATGGTTCTAATATCAGATTCTAAAATACTATTATAAAAAGGACAGATTGCAACGCCTGGATAGCCAAAGACTACGTCTACGCCCTCAGCTTCAAGACATTTTATGATAGCGTCTGCTCCGTTCATATGATTACCTCCTATATTATTATTCTTTGAATTTTAACACACAAAAGTTATGAGTTCAACATTCCTAGCAGTCTTTTTGCAAGCTTTACTGCATCTGCTGCATCCTTGGAATAACCATCTGCTCCAATTTCATCAGCATAATCTGGGGTTATGACTGCCCCACCAATAATTACCTTGGCGCTAGAGCCACGTTCTTTTGCATATGTTATAACTTCCTTCATCTGCTTCATGGTTGTCGTCATTAATGCAGATAAAGCAATGATCTGTGCATTATACTCTAATGCCGCATCTACAATTTTTTCTTTTGACACATCCTTACCTAAATCTATTACTTTAAATCCATAATTCTTCATCATTAGGGCAACAAGATTTTTTCCAATATCATGAATATCGCCTTCAACCGTTGCTATAATAATTACAGGCATTTCTTCACTGTTACTATCCTGGCTTAAATGTGGCTCTAGTATTTCAATGGCTAGCTTCATGGCTTCTGCACTTGCAATTAACTGTGGCAAAAAATATTTGCCTTTATCAAAAAAGTCTCCTACCTCATTAATTGCTGGAAGTAAAGCCTCATCTAATAATTCTTTTGCTTCTTCACCAGACTCAAGTGCCTGTGTGGTTAAGGCTTGAATGCCTTTTTTGTTCCCTTTTAAGACAGCTTCCTTCAAAAACTCCTTAGAACTTTTTGAGGCATTGCCCACCATCTTCTCATGATTGTCTTTTACCATATCCGAAATAGAGACGACAGTATTTACCTTACCAAGTGTCTCTTCTTCGCGTTCTCTTTTTGCTTTTATCAAACTAGCATATTCAATGTATCGCATATCCGAACTGTCTTTATTTAATAAGAGATCCGTTGCAAAAGCACATGCCATTAATAGTTCTTGTGAGGGATTGGCTATTGCCATAGTTAAACCTGCTGAAATCGCAAGTGTTAAAAAAGCAGTATTAACCATTCCTCGCTCTGGCATACCAAAGGAAATATTGGATAACCCACAGGTTGTTGCAAAACCATTTGCCTTGCAGTAGCGAATGGTATCTAAGGTCTGAAGTGCTGCTTCTTTATTCGCTCCCACTGTATTGACCAAGCCATCTATGATAATATCTTCTTTTTCTAAACCAAACAAATACGCGCGTTCACAAATCTTATTGATAATATCTATTTTTTCTTCTGTATTGGCTGGAAGTCCCGCATCTGATAAGGGAAGCAAAATAAACATTGCACCATATTTTTTAGCGATAGGTATTAACTTTTCAAATTTTTCTTTCTCATAGGAAATAGAATTAATTAAAGCTCTACCAGGGTAATTACGAAGTGCCACTTCAATAACATCTATATGACTAGAATCTATAGACAACGGTAGATTTGTAACCGTACCAATCTGAGAAAGTGCCTGAAGCATCATTTCCTTCTCATCGATTCCTGACATACCCATATTCACATCTAAAATATCTGCCCCACCAAGCTCTTGCTCTTCAGCAAATTGTAAGACCATATCTAAAGAGCCTTCTCTTAGCTCGGCCTGTAGTTTCTTCTTACCAGTTGGATTGATTCGTTCTCCTACAACAATGAAATTTTGTTCCAAGTGAAAGGCAATGGTTTTTCTTTCTGAAGCCAGATAACGATACCCGGTCTTTTTCATTCCATTGTAGGAAGTATTTTTTCGTGCAGTTCCATATTCTTGTTTTAAAAGTCTGATATATTCTGGTGTGGTTCCACAACAGCCTCCTAATATAGATGCACCTGCTTCTATTAGCTGTTCCATTTCCTTTACAAAAGTTATAGCATCCATATCATAATAGGTATCACCTTCTTTATCTACAGATGGCATTCCCGCATTTGGTTTCGCAATAATAGGAATATTGGTTACCATTGCCATATCTTTTATGACATTCACCATTTTATCTGGTCCTGTAGAGCAATTTGCTCCAATCGCAGAGACTCCTAAGGCTTCCAAGACAACGGCGGCTGTGACAGCATCTGTTCCAAATAAAGTTCTTCCATCTGCTTCAAAGGTTAGGGTTGCAATAATAGGTAAATCACACACTTCCTTGGCAGCAATGACGGCAGCTCTTGTTTCTTGTAAGCTCATCATAGTTTCCACAACCAGCAAATCTACGCCTGCTAAAACCATACTATTAATTTGTTCTTTATAAACGTCTATTAACACCTCAAACTCAAGCTCTCCTATTGGTGCTAATTGCTTACCTGTCATAGTAATATCACCGGCTACCAAAACCTCACTACCAACTGCCGACTTTGATAAAGAAACCAATTCTTTTATCATAGAATCTAAAGAAGACTCTAAACCATATTCGGCCAGCTTTATACGATTGGCTGTAAATGTTGGTGCGTAAACAATATTACTTCCAGCCTTTGCATAATCCGCCTGTAGCTTTACAAAGACCTCTTTATGTTCTAATATCCACTTTTCCGGGCAGACACCTGCAGGCATTCCTGCTTTCATAAGATTAGAGCCTGTTGCTCCATCTAAATATATAATATGATTGCTTGACCATGTGGCAAATTCGTTTTTTGTCATTATCTCGTACCTTTTACCCTTTAAAAATACTTTCTATACATATTAGCACGGTTTATTACTGCAAGCAAATACTGTTTACATATTCAAATCAAAAAATTAAGAAATATTATGATTTTGCTTTTATTGTTGCTTTAATCGATGGAATATGATAAATTTTTAATATTGGAAAAAATATTGGGAGGATACACAAGTGAAGAATAGATTTGTATTATTCATACTTTCCATTGCATTATGCTTTTCACTTACAGGTTGTGGGGAAGATCAAGAACTAACAAAGTTTAAAAAAGAAATGGACGAGTTCTGTGCAGAGGTTGCAGAAATTGATAACGGAATTAATAGCATTAACTCAGAATCAGAAACTGCTAGGGAAGATTTATTGCAGTATTTAGATAAGCTAGATGATTCATTTAAGAAGCTATCAAACTTTGCTATTCCCGACGAATTCTCTTACATTGAAGACTTAGCAGATGATGCTAGTGAATATATGTCTGAGGCAGTCAGCTTATACCATGATGCTTTTGGAGAACATTCTTTCAACGAATACACCGCCGAGTATGCAAAAGAATATTATGAACGTGCTTATGTCCGTTTGACTTATATAATAACCTTCTTGCATGGTGAAACTCCAGACGATGAAAAAGTAACAATCTTAGAAAGTAATAGCAATTAATAAAAGCTTTGGCTGAAGAGTTTCTTCAGCCAAAGCTTTTTTATTAGTTCTGTAAAGGTAAGCCCTTACCATCTTTGTTAATATTTCCTGTTAAAATCATAATGCCTTCAACAAAACCCCAAATCTCAATTCCAACACAAATAAATACACCAATACCAATGCAAGATGTTACCATTCCAACAATAGTAGCTACTAATTGAATAATAGCCTTGGTTGTATAACCTAGATAAAAGTTATGCACTCCAAATGCACCCAAGAAAATACCTAGCAAACCAGCTGCTACTTTTGATTTTAATTGTACATTTCCACCTTGAATAGGCACTCCACAGCTTGAACATACAAAGCTATTTGGTTGAACTGGGTTTCCGCAGGTGGCACAATAATTCTGTCCCTGTCCCTTTGGTGCGCCACATTTTACGCACATTATGCTTTCATCTGAATAATATTGTTCTCCACAATTTTTACAAAACATTCTTTATTTCCTCCCTCAGTATAATTAAAGATTCTTACTCATTAACATTATACGCGAGTATATCTTTGAACACAAGAATAAGTATAAAAAAAATATATATGAAGAAAATAAAGAATGTTATTTGGGTTGTGTAATATAAAAAACATTATTTGGAGTTATCATGCAAAATTTAAAATTCTTTAAACATATATATGATAGATTAGAAAACGATAAAATCAGAAGCTTTCTACTAACTTTAATGGAATGGCTAGGTATTAGAAAAAATATTATTCGTATGGATACCAATAACTTTTGCAATATAAAGTGTATTATGTGTAACCGTGAAAGCTCACAAATTCAAAAACATTTCATGCCATTAGAGCAATTTAAGCTTCTAATGGATATTTTGGGAACAGACACAAGAATCTTATACCTATCTTGTGCGTGCGAACCACTGGCAACACCTAACTTCATAGAATATCTAAGCTATGCCAAACAAAAGAAAATTCCTCATATTTCTTTTTGCACAAACGCTCTTCTATTAAAGGAAAATATCACATCCTTCTTGATAAAAGAATCAATCGAAGAAATCATTGTTTCCTTTAATGGTTTTACAAAAGATGATTATGAAAGAATTATGGTAGGTTCCAATTATGAGCTTATATGCAAAAACTTGAAGACTCTTGCAAAAACAAAAAGCGAACGCAAAAGCACAAGGCCTTATGTCCGCTTAAATGTTATTTTATTGAAAACCAATATTTTAAATGCTGAAAAAATCATAGATTTCGTGCGAGAATATAATATTCACACGGTACAATTTCGTGAGCTTATGCAATTTGAAAACCAGAACGACCTAAATGAGCTAAAAAAAGAAGATATTTCCAATCTCTCGCCCAAAGAGCTGGTGACGTATCAAAAAAAGATTCATTGGCTTGCCGCCCGCTTACAAAAAATGGGAACAGAGGTTATTTTACCTGCAATGTATAGCACCGCACCTTCAAATACAAACAATAAAATTCCCGTGACTAAAGCCAAAGAAACAAAAAGCTGCAGTGTTCCCTTCTTCTCCTATTGGATTGATTGGGAAGGAAACACCAGAATCTGTGGGTATGATCAAAAAGGTGTCATCGGAAATGTTTTCATGCACACTAAAAAAGAACTAAAAAAACAACGCAATGAATTTAGAAAGTTAGCTCTTATGGGTGAATGTAGTAGTGAGTTATGTACCATGAATATTGATACTTCTCTTATTAAATAGCTTTACAAACAATTTCTGCCATGATTTAAGAGTTTCGCATAACCACAAGTCTTACAAGTAGCTTCTACAGGATTATTTCTTGAAAATCCATCATAAATGCTTTCAGCTCTCTTAGAATGAATAATTTCACTAAAGGTTTGCTCTTTTATATTTCCCAAAGACATTGCCCCCTCGCCATCTAAACAGCAAGGTACAACGGTTCCATCTGCTAAGATTCCTACATGAGTTCTTAGCCCATAGCAAATGCCACAAGAGAATATCTCCTCATCTCCAAGCTTGGGCCACTTAAATTGTTGGGCTTGCTGTAGAAACACCTTACGTGCCAACCTTAGTCCTTTGTTATTCGCATTCCATGAATTCCATTGTTCCTCCGGAACTTGATATTTTGATTGAATCCGCTCAAGTACATCAGCATTTTTGATTTTAACATCTTCTTCATCCCCATTCCACAAACGATAATTAATATAGATATCTTCTTCCTTCGCCAAATTTACAAATTCAAATATAGAATTAAAATATTGGTCATCAAAGGAATTAACACTCCCTCCACCATAACTATGCAGGGATATATTCATTTGCCTTATGACTTCTTTATTCTTTATTTTATCGTAAAATTCTTTTGAAAGAAGGGTTCCGTTTGTAGTAATATTGGCACTAATGCCATGCTTCTTACAACAATCTAGTAGCTGACTAAAATTAGGATGCATCAGTGGTTCTCCCATAACATGCATATAGATACAATCTGTGTATTCTTTAATCTGCTCAAGAATATCATTAAAAAACTCCACACTCATCATAGCTGGCGTTCTCTGTGACTTAGGGCAAAAATCACAGCTTAAATTACAACAATTATTAATTTCAACATAAATTCTTTTATATCGCTTCATAAATCCTTCGTGTTATCCTTTTCTTTTTTGACACTTGGGGCAATAATAAGTTCCTCTGCCACATACCATCTCTTTTACTATTTCAGAACCACATATGGAACATTTTTTTTGCTCATGAACCTGTAATTGCAATTGAAATAACCCGGTAATTCCATTGGCATCAAATGAATGAATAGATGTTCCACCCTGCTCTATAGCTTTATCTAAAACAACTTTAGACACCTCAATCAATTCTTCAACCCGCTTTTTACTAACCATATTGCCTGGGGTTTTGGGGTTGATTTTTAAGTAAAAGCATATTTCGTTTGCATATATATTTCCAATTCCAGTCAAGATGCTTTGATTTAGCAGCAATGCCTTGATGGGCAATTTACTTTTATGTATTTGAGAATAAATAGCTTCGGAGTCCGCCTTCCATGGTTCAGGCCCTAACTTACGCAGAGGTAAATCTTCTAAATAGGTTTCTTTCTTTGCCAGCTCCAATCGGCCAAACTTACGCGTATCATGATATCGTAACTGAGTGCCATCGCTAAACTCAAAAGTAATATGTTCATGCTTATTAAGTTCTTTACTAGGTTCAACGATATTATATTTCCCTTCCATGCGTAAGTGAGAAATAAATACATCTCGATCCAAAATAAAGATTAAATACTTTCCTATCCTATCAATATCCTGAATCTTCTGTCCCTTCAGTGACTGTACAAATATCTCTGAATCACCAGTAATAATCTTATCATAATAGACTTGGATATCGTTGATTTCTTTTCCAATCACAAAATTTTTCAAGGTTCTACGAACGGTTTCAACTTCTGGTAGCTCTGGCATAATTTTCACCTACTTTTAATGTCATTTTGCTCTAAATATGTATAGTTCCAATTTCCTATATAAATGCTCTTACATTTCCTACTCTTATATAGTATCATAAAACTATAAATAAAAATATAAGGAGGTTTTTGGATGAAACTATTAATCGTACCTGTTCCTCTCTTTAATAACGAAATGTCTGTTGAAGCTTATTTTTTTCGTTTTCAAAGAGGAGATTCTTTATTTCTTACTGGACAAGATACCGCTGCACTTGATGGTGCTATGAACTCTCCTCTTTTAGACGTGGTCACACGTGTTGGTCTAGAAGCACTTACTACTGGTAAGCCTATCTTTGTTCCTATTACTGATATGGCACTTCTTGCTGGTCAAGAGGAACAATGCAATGCTGCTCCTGAAAATATTATTTTTGTATTAGATAAAAAATCAAACATAAATCAAACATTTGTTGATCGTATTATCTTTTATAAGAATTTAGGATATCGTTTTGCGTTAAACGGCACCGTAGATTTTGTCCGTTTTGCTCCACTACTAAATTATTGCGATTTTGTTTTTATAAGTCAGCGTGAAGTCAATGCAAAGCTTCATATATCTCTTGTTCGAAAAACATATCCCAATATGCGTATCATCGCTTCCCATATTGACTCAAATGATTGTTTTGAACGCATTAAAAATGATGATTTTTGCATGTTTGAAGGCTCCTTCTATCGAGTTCCTCTCCCGAAAGGACAAAATGAGGTTACTCCACTAAAGGCCAATTATATTCAGCTTTTAAATGTGGTTGGAGATGAAGATTTTGATATTGATCAGGTTGCCCGCATTGTTCAACAGGATACTGCCCTTGCAATTTCACTTCTGAAAATGGTAAATTCTCTGGGCCTAAGTCAAAAAATCAAAAGTATCAACCATGCTGCTGTAATCTTGGGACAGTCAGAACTACGCAAGTGGATTACTACTGCTGTAACGAAAAACCTTGCAGCTGAAAAGCCAAATGAAATTACCAAGCTATCCCTTATACGTGCTAAATTTGCAGAAAATATGGCTACTAAGTTTGAAATGGGAATTCACGCACAGGGGCTTTTCCTAATGGGATTATTTTCTGTACTTGATGTGATTTTAGAAATGCCAATTGCAGATGCACTTGAAGTTGTACAGGTGTCTGAGCCAATCCGTAATGCTTTGATTCATCATAAAGGAGACTTTTATGAAGTCCTTGAATTTATTCAGGACTATGAAGCTGCTGACTGGACTACCATATCTCGCATTATGGTTCTAAAGGGCATAAAAGCCGATGAAGTATATAATGCATATATGGGTGCACTTACCTGGTACAGTGGATTTATTACAA
>JAVBUZ010000247.1:0-8272 GCA_031554725.1 Lachnospiraceae bacterium
TGAAATTGCCGAAACGAAAGAGTTAGTATTCATTGGAAAAGACTTAGCGGATGAGTATACTGGATCAAAATATTCAAAACATATCAAAGGGGGGAATGCAAAAGCAAAAGCAAATGCAGCACAGGGAATACCTGAAATGCTCGAGATTTCAACAAATAGACAGTTTGAGCAGAATAGAAAAGAAAAACATAAAAAAGATGCGGCTTTTGGCTGGTATCGTTATGAGTCTCGATTTGCATTACCAGTTTATAATGAATCGGGAGAACTTTCGAGATATAACGTGTTTCATGCTGTGATGTTGATTAGACATCATACTAATGGAAAAAGGTATCTCTATGACATCGTGGACATTAAAAAGGAAACGAGCACGCCGCCTAGGCAATAGCCATACGGTAAAAACCCATTTCCTTTTATGTAATAATAATATAATTCAAGCATAAAAGCAAGCAAAAATTTACGGGATATAAAGTATAATATAATAGTAAAATGAAAGAATCTCTAAATTCAGCCCCTATAATCTGTGACAATCCTTGTTTGCCATGTAAAAGGCTCATTGAAATGTCTGGCAAAATCGAATTGGAACGGATTATAGGGGCTGAATTTAGAGAAACACCCCTTTTACTTCAAATTCAAATACTCAGAAGGCGAAATCCCCTCCACCTTCTTAAATACCTTGCTAAAATAAAACGGGCTTTCAAAGCCAAGCATATCGGCTAGTTCATACACTTTATAGTGTCCCTCGGCTAGAAGACGCTTGGCTTCTTTTATTTTAGCCATGCTGACATATTCATTAAAGCCAGAGTCGCTATATTTTTTAAAGAGCTGGCTTAAGTAATTGGGGCTGATGCCAAAGACAGCGGCCACCTCATTTAAGGATAGGTGATCAGAAATATGCTCTTGGATGTGATGCTTTACACTAGTAACAATATGGTTCTTATAATCTTTTTTCCGCTCTGAAAAGACATCGCAAAGCCTATCACTAAAAATGTGTAGCCAGTTTACTATCTGTTCGATGGTGGTTTGGTGATAGATAGAACGATAACTATCTGGATAATCGGTGAAAAGCTCAGCCACAACAGACTCCCCACTTGGAAGGAGTGAAAGGGCTAGATATAAAATATTGCAAGCGGCGTCCATGGCTTGCACAATATGACTTGGATTGTTTGAAAACAGGTCCGTTATTTCTGTAATGGTTTGCTCTAAAATCTCCGCATCAAATTCTTCAAAGGCTTTGGTTAAGCGGTCCTTAAACAAAGCGATATGGAAGGCGCTGTGAGACAAATCGGCAGAAGAACACTGCGTAAAAAAGCAAGCAGGAGTAAACGCATCCGAATATCGAAAGGCCTGACGTGCATACTGATAAGACTCGCTAATGGATTGTGGGCTATTTACTAAAAGCCCTACACCTATACGAAAGTCCACATTATAATAGTTATGTATGGTACGAAATACGTTTTGAAGTATTTGAAGTAGGTTTTCTTCATAGTTGTCAGCGGGTTGGTCTGAGTAACAAAAGATAATGGCAAAATGTTTAATATCTAGGGCAAGACAATAGCAAGGAAGGTATTTGCCAGTAATTTCCTTAAGCATTTGCATGGTTGAGCCAAAAAGGCTAACCTGCTTTTCTATGGACATGTCGTTAGCGTTGTCACAGATGATTTCACCATGACAGCATAGGTAATGTGAATATTCAAAGTTTAAATGTAGGTCTGCTGCCTGCAAAGAAAACTGCTCTGCATCCTCAAAAAGATTATTTAAAAGACGAATAAAAAATTTATCATAAAATAAATGAATATCGGAAATAGCAGGTGTAGAAATCTGCGCATTTTTGTTTTGTGCCTCTTTTTGCTTAAGGAGCTTTTCAACAGAAGCTTGAAGGGACTGGGCAGTTAGCTCTATCTTTACAAGATAATCTGCAACACGATAGGTTAAAGCTTCCTTTGCCATTTGGAAATCTTCATAGCTAGTTAGGACAATGAAGGAAGGATGGTCGCTTCCATAGCGCTCAAAACAGATACGTGCAAGCTCAAGCCCTGACATAATTGGCATTTTTATGTCTGTGATAACAATATCAGGAGCCTGCTGCTCAATAATTTGTAATGCCACCTGACCATTTACAGCCGTACCACAAATTTCAATTCCGAGATTACTCCAATTTAGCATGGAAGAAATACCAGCCTGCACTAGCGGTTCGTCATCGACAATTAATAATTTATACATGGAGCACCTCCTTTACTTTTTGATAGGTAAATATATAGTCATGGTTGTATATTCGCCTTCTTTACTTTCAATGGAAATACCGTACTTTTCACCAAATTCATATTGAATGCGCTTTTGAACATTGTAAAGTCCAATTTCCTTAAAGAAGGTTGAAGCGGTTTCACTTTGAGAATGCAGTATTTTATATGCAGTTTCTTTGGACATGCCGACACCGTCATCTGTTACCCGAATAAGAAACTCATTTTTCCCCTTAGCTGATACATGAATTGTTACAGTGCCAGCACAGCCCTTTGGCTCAATGCCATGAAAAATAGCATTTTCAACAATGGGTTGTAGCGTAAATTTGACGATAGAGCAATCATATAATTCTTCAGAATCCACCTGTATATCAAGAGAAATAGTTCCCCCATAGCGATACTGCTGGATGGTAAAATAATTTTCTACAAGCTCGAGCTCTTCTCTAACAGAGATTAAAAGAGTAGTGCCTTTTGAAATGCTTTTTAGCAGCCTTGATAGGGCAAGCGTCATTTCCGAAATGCCTGTAGCACCCTGCGTCGTTGCCATCCACTTAATAGAGTTTAATGTATTATACAAAAAATGCGGATTAATCTGACTTTGTAGCATCTGATATTCCAAATCACGCTTTTGTTTTTCGTCCTCTAGTCGTTTATTCATAAGGACTATAACATTTTCCGATAAATCGTTGATGCCACGTCCAATATCCCCTAATTCGTGGTTCCACTCAACAGAAGTATCCCTTGTAAAATCACCCGCTGAGATACGCTTCATTCGTTCCTGAATTTTCTTAACTGGTACATTGATGGTTTGGTTTAATATAAACATTAAAGCAATACCCACGACTATAATAGCAATCATGGCTACAAACAAAAACACACGATAAATAAGCTGCTGATTTGTAAGCTCAGAAGGAGAAATAATTTGGCTGACATAACAATTTTCCATAGATAGAGGAACTGTTACAAACAAATCGTCATCATGCTCTGTAGGAAGCTCACATGCAACTAAGGTGCCATCAGAATACAGATACGTATGCTCATCCATAGTTAAATACAAGTGACTGTCCTCTGCAACGGTATAATTTTGAAGTGGCTTAATAAAAATATCAGAGGAAACCTCTATAACTAGGTAGCCACCCTGTACAGAGTTGTATCGATAAGTTATAGGACGAATAATCATAAAAACCTGTTTGGGTATCCACATAGAAAACGGATCATTTACTAAACCAACAGAATAATTCAGGTTTTTCGCTTCCATAAGCTTCTCAAAATAGGGAAGCTTAGGTGCCATTTTAGCAATATCCTTGTTTGTAGAATAGGTAGTGGACAGCACTTGTAAAAAATTATCTCCACAAATAATGAGAACCCTAGGCATAAAGCTTTGGGACGGATTATTATTGTATTCTTCTGTTAAACGGTCATGGGTGGAAATGGATAAAGTAGAGGAAGGATTTGGATTTCCTTCTATATAAGAAGCAATGTCCGCGTTTGATTGACAAAAGCGAACCATTTGCTCCACGCCCTCCATGCTTTTATTTATATTATCGGATAAAAACTTTAGATTGATTTCCGTGGATTGAACCAAACTATTTTGTAAATATCTTTTAAATATGTAATTACTTGCGGAGGTAATAATTACGCACATACCCAAAATAAAGGATAAAGTAATTAATAATATTTTTTTTTGGATGCCGATAGAAGATTTCTTTCGTTTCATAGTTACCTCTTGTTTATAATCAATGTCATTAGGTTAATAAATTTGAATGTGTAATATCGAAAATAGCATTCCCACGAGCAGACGCTCGCGCTTGGAGGAAAACGTAATAGTAAAACTTTTCTTCAATGTTATTAAGATTAGAATGGTGGTTGCTACTTTAGGTAGTAATTAATGTAACAATATTTTATTAAAAGAAGCCATTATGTAGATTACGATAACGAAAATACAATTCCGTAAGGGTAGTCTAGAAAAACGTTGGTGCTTAGAACCTGTAGTGTAGGTTCTTATGCACCATTACGTTTTTCTTCAAGTGAGAACGGCTGCCCGGCGGAATGTCATTTTCGTTATTGTAAATATATAAATCCTAGTTTTAAAATATTGTACTTAATCTACCTAAGTATACACTACTTTAAAGGCAAATTTCACGTAAAAATGTATCTTGGCATAAATTTTGTATAATTTCTAAAAATTTTACATGCAGTCCTCAAAATAATGTAGAATGTGAGTAAATTGTGAATGAAAATTATAGAAATCTCCATGTCATCAATGGAAATCCTAGGATATACTGACATCAGAGTTAAAGATAACTTAATATTTAAGGAGGATATGAAATGAAAAAGAAATTACTAAGCTTACTTTTAGCAACAGCGATGGTTGCTACCACTCTTGTAGGATGTGGAAATACACCTACTCCAGCACAGGAAAGCAAATCAGAGAGCAAAGCAGAAACAAAACAAGAATCACAGCAGGCTGAGGTAACAGCAGAGCCAGTAAGTCTAAAATGGGCTATCTGGGATAAAGACACAACTGTATATTGGCAAGCACTTGCAGATGCTTATACAGAAGCAAATCCTAATGTAACAGTTACTCTTGTAGATTTAGGATCTACAGATTACATGACTGTACTTGCTACAGAATTATCAGGACAGGGAAGTGATTTTGACGTTGTAACCGTTAAAGATGTTCCAGGCTATGCAACTCTAGTTCAGAAAAATGCAATTATTTCTTTAGACCAATATATTAGTGACAACAGCATTGACTTAGCTCAATATGCAGGTGTTACAGATCAGGTAACCGTAGATGGAAGCCTATATGAACTTCCTTTTAGAAATGACTTCTGGGTTGTATTCTACAACAAAGATCTTTTCGATGCAGCAGGAGTTGCTTATCCTACAAATGATATGACATTTGAAGAATATGATGCACTTGCAAGAGAAATGACAGATACAACTTTTGGTAACCAGATTTATGGTGCTCATTACCACACATGGAGATCAGCAGTACAGCTATTTGGCGTTCTTGATGGAGAACACAGCATCTTAGATGGTAGCTACGAATTCTTCAAACCATACTATGAAATGGTACTAAATCAAGAAACAGATAAAGTAACAAGAAGCTATACAGATCTTAAAACAGAAGGTTTACACTATTCAGCAGCATTCTCTGGCGGAGATGTAGCAATGATGAACATGGGATCATGGTTTATTTCAACATTAATCAACAATATTAAGAGTGGCGACTATGATGCAAGCCTATGCGGAAACTGGGGTATGGTTAAATATCCTCAT
Source organism: Lachnospiraceae bacterium (assembly GCA_031554725.1). GTDB lineage: Bacteria > Bacillota > Clostridia > Lachnospirales > Lachnospiraceae > JAVBUZ01. The sequence goes on from JAVBUZ010000247.1 coordinate 5,523, forward strand.
GCAGACGGTGTAGAAGCAGGTTCAACACTTGGTACAATTACAGGCCTTGCAGTAACAAGTGCTTCCACTAAAAAAGACGCAGCTTGGGATTTTGTAAAATGGGTTAGTGGTGAGGAAGGCGCAGCAGTTATGGCTGAAACAGGAAACTTCCCAGCAATTATGACTGCAGAAGCACGTGATTTAATCACAGGACTTGAAGGCTTCCCAACAGATGAAGCTAGTAAAGAAGCATTAAATGTATCGAACCTATACCTTGAGGTACCTTACGCACCAAACGTATCAGAAATCAACTCGACTCTTGATTCATATCATGGAAGCATTATGTCAGGTGAAATGACAATTGATGATGTTATCAAAGCAATGAACTAAGCAGTATCAAAAATTATTAATCAGTAATTAAGAAGATTACCGGTAAAAATGTGGGGTCGGAATACCGGCCCCATACTTATAGTAACAAGGAGTAAACTATGGGAAATGTAGATATCCTTCAAAGCGAATTAGACGGACTTATTGTATCAATTAGAACTGAGAGTAACATAAAAGTAAAGAAGAAAAAAATAGCACGTATTGATGCTTTAAATAGAAAAATATATAAAATAAAATCGGGAAGTAAGCTAAGCAGAGCGGCAAAAAGAGATCTTGTAGCATATTCCTTTATCGCTCCCAACTTTATTGGATTTGCAGTTTTTACTTTGATTCCTATTATTTTTGCCTTTGCACTTGCATTCTTAAAATGGGATGGAAGTAATCCGATTCAGTGGGCAGGCTTTAGTAATTTCTTGCAACTAAAGGATGACATCTTCTTTAAGGCAGCACTTAAAAATACAATTATTTATTGTATTGGTACCGTGCCGCTTACCATGATTGCGTCACTTGCCCTTGCTATTATATTAAATCAAAAGGTATTTGGTAGGGGAATATTTAGAACCCTATCCTTCTTCCCCTATGTAGCTTCACTCGTAGCGATAACGGCAGTATGGAAAATGCTTTTTCATCCAAGCAAGGGACCTATTAATAGTATTTTATATAATGTATTTCATGTGCCACAGGAAAATCTGCCACAGTGGTTTACAGGAGGCCTAGTAATGGTTTCCATGATACTGTTTAGTGTATGGAAATATATGGGCTATTATATGGTAATTTATCTTGCGGGCTTACAGGGGATTTCAGCAGAGTTATACGAAGCAGCCAGCCTTGACGGTGCAAACACTTGGCAGAAATTCCGTTATATTACATGGCCACAATTGCAGTCAACAACCTTCTTTGTAGTAGTAATGCTTACCATTAACTGCTTTAAAGTATATGACATCGCAGTAATGCTTGCAGGTGGCGGAAGTGGTGAGCTTACAACCTCATCCACCGTATTAGTATACTACATTTATCAAAAAGCATTTATTGATTGGAATCTGGGCTATTCAAGCGCAGTATCTATGGTACTTTTTGCAATGGTACTCATTGTAACGCTGATACAGTTCAGAGGCCAGGCTAAGAAAAACTAAGAGGAGGGAGAGGGCAATGAAATCACAAAGAAAAAAAGCGATTGCAGGAAAAGCAGCAGTGTATGCAATTTTGATTATAATAGCTGTGCTTATGATTATTCCCTTCTTATGGATGCTTTCAGCCTCTATAAAAAGTGATAGAGAAGTATTTCAAATGTCACCCTTTGTTTGGATACCAGAAAATCCAAGATGGGACAATTACTTAAAAATATGGACGAAGATACCTATGCTAAAGTTTGTTGAAAATACAGTATTCTTAACTTTAGTGGTTACATTTTTACAGCTACTTACTAGTAGTTTTGCAGCATATTCCTTTGCAAAGCTAGAGTTTAAACATAAAAATACCTTGTTCTTTGCCTATATAGCAACCATAGCTATGCCATGGCAGGTTTACATGGTACCACAGTTCATCATGATGAGAAGAATGGGATTAAATGATAAGCTACTTGCTATCATCTGCTTACAAGCTTTTTCAGCCTTTGGTGTATTTATGATGAAGCAGTTTTACGAAGGAATTCCAGATGATTTATGCGAAGCGGCCAGAATCGATGGAATGAGTGAATATAGGATTTATGCAAGCATTATGCTTCCTTTATCAAAGCCAGCTCTTTCCACACTGACCATCTTTACCTTTGTTTCTACCTGGAATGACTACCTAGGGCCACTTATTTATTTAAAATCTCCAGAAAAGAAAACAATACAGCTTGGTCTTAAGATGTTTATAAGCCAATATTCTTCCGATTATGGATTGATTATGGCAGGTTCTGTGTTATCATTAATACCAGTATTAATCGTATTTTTACTATTACAAAGATACTTTGTTGAGGGTGTAGCAGCAACAGGATTAAAGGGATAAGAAGGGAAGGTTATCAAGATGATTAAATTTGATAAAAAATATTCCACAATCAGTAAAGAAGAGATAGAAGAAGGACTTTCCTTTTCAGCAGGGCAGATTATTCGTAATCTGCCTTGCTTTACTGCGGAATTTCAAAATGCATACAGCGAGGATGGATTTTACAAACCAATTCCTAACAATTATTGGACAACAGGCTTTTGGACAGGCGAGATTTGGTTAGCCTTCGAGCACTGTAAGGATGAAAGACTAAAAGAAGCAGGCCAGATTCAGGTGCAGAGCTTCTACGATAGAATTGTAAATAAAATTGAAGTTGACCATCATGATATGGGATTTTTATATTCCCCTTCCTGTGTAGCTGGCTATAAGCTAATCGGAAGTGAAACGGGTAAAAAAGC
>JAVBUZ010000025.1:0-6281 GCA_031554725.1 Lachnospiraceae bacterium
TAGCTTCATATTTTCCTGCATCATACGTTTTGCTTTTGTCATATGACCGGGATACCATTGATAATTCATTCTATTCTCCATTCCCGCAATTTATTTTACAAACCCAAATCCTATTTCCTTTGTTCCCTTGTGGAACCATGCTCTGCCGATAATGTCTTTCCCTTTTACGGCTCCAATATTGGCTGATCGACTATCTTCACTATTATTTCTATTATCACCTAAAACAAAATACTCATTATTTCCTAAGGTAACGGGGTTCTCTGCAATTCCGGCTTCTGCAATTTTATCATAATTCTCATCTTCCATTACCATACTTCCATTCACATAAAGGCGCCCCGAAATAATTTGAACCGTGTCTCCCGATACCGCAACTACTCTTTTTACATAGTAGTGAGACTTTTCATTTCCATTTGGTAAAAATACTACCACATCTCCTACCTTGGGCGTACCTAGCAAATAGTCAAATCTATCTACATATATTTTTTCTCCATTATATAAATTGGGTTCCATGGATACACCAATTACAGTAGTGGTCATTCCAGCAAAATAAACTAAAACACAGGCAATAAAAATAGATACGAGGATTCCGAACATCCAACTAAAAATCTCCCGTACCGCGTGAGAACTTATTTTTTTTCTTCTATGGTAAAAGCTAAGTCCTTTATGTCTTCTAGCCATCTTGTCTATTTCCTTTGTAATAAAATATTCTTAAAAAGTATATCACATTTTATTACAAGAGAAAAGGACAATTGAAAAGTTCTTGACTATGCAAGCACTTCCCAATTGCCCTTTGATTTTTTCAAAATTATCTAATGCGTTCTTTAACTTTTGCCTTTTTACCTACGCGGTCTCTTAAGTAATTTAATTTAGCACGTCTTACTTTACCGTGTCTAACTACTTCGATTTTTTCTACGTTAGGGGAATGTAGTGGCCAAGTTTTTTCTACGCCAACACCGTTAGAAGCTTTTCTAACTGTAAAGGTTTCTCTACTGCTTCCGCCCTGTCTTTTAAGAACTACACCTTCGAAAATCTGGATTCTTTCGCGGTTACCTTCTTTGATTTTACAGTAAACTTTTACAGTATCACCTACGTTAAATTCTTCAACGCTTACTTTAAGCTGTTCTGCTTCAATGCTTTTAATAATTTCGTTCATTATTATATCTCCTTCTTTCCTGGATGTTCTTAATACCACTGTAACAGAGGACCATCTCATTTTCGCAACATTAATACATTATCATACCACACTCGCAAATGCAAGATATTTTTTACTTTTCTCGCATTTTAGCGGGTTTCAAACCAATATATTTCACTTTTAGAAAAATACTGTCCTAATTTGGATTGTAGACTTAATGAAATTGTATTATCTGTAATTACTTGACCATAAGGAATGTTACCCGCCGCAAGTTCTCTATTAATCATAAAGGACTCTAGCGCTGTTGCAATTCCCTTCTTTCTATATTCATCAAATACATGAAGCATGCCCACGCTGCCCTCTTCATGTACCCCGGCAAATCCTGTCAGAGTATCCCCTATGAAGGAACCAAACATACAGCCTTTTTTTATTCGACTAATAACATATGCCTCATCACCATTGTGATAGCTATCACTAACCTGCTTTGCATGGCTCAGTTCTAATTTTCGAATATCTATGCTTTTATCAATTGGCAAAGGTTCCTTTCTTGTATAAACAGACTGATAGCAAGCGCTACATAGTTTAAATCCTAGTTCATCTTGTAAATACTTATTTAAAAAGGCTTGATGCATTACAACTAATGTATTCTCATCGGGGATAAGTTCAATAAGCTTCTTTCCAGCAGCTTCGTTTTTAGCCGTTAGCATGTATACGCCACTTTCTTTATCCTTAAGTAGACTTCCTTCCTTATCGTGGTATAAAAGCGTTCCGCGACCTCGATTAATTAACTCAATCATATCAATGTGGAGCAGTTTATCTTTTAAAAGCTGCTCTTTGCAATTTTGAAGCTTCTCATACTCTGCATAAAGGTCTGGACGTCTTTCTTTCGTTCTAGCTATAGACTGCTCCAGACGCCAATTTTTTATTTTTTTATGGTCTCCTGATAATAAAACCTCAGGCACTTTCTTTCCATTCCACTCTTCTGGCCTTGAGTATTGAGGATATTCTAGCAAATAATTATGGAAGCTCTCGGTTTCCGCCGACATATCATTGTTTAGTACCCCTGGTACCAATCTAGAAATAGCATCAATCATAACCATTGCTGGTAGTTCTCCACCCGTTAATACAAAATCACCAATAGAAACATAGTCAGTAACCACCTCTTCTAATACTCTTTCATCAATTCCTTCATAGTGCCCACAAAGAAAAATCAGTTCTTCTTCTTTTGAAAGCTCCCTAGCCATCTCTTGATCAAAGGTCTTTCCCTGAGGTGAAAGATATATTGTCCTTACTTGCTTCTTTTCTATTTTCCCCAAAAGCTCTTTATGTGCATCAAAAACTGGCTGTGCCTGCATAAGCATACCTGCACCACCACCATATGGATAATCATCTACTTTCTTATGCTTATCCACTGTATAATCCCTAATATTAAGCGCGTCTATGGTAATCGCACCATTTTCTACTGCTCGTCCTAAAATACTGGACTGTAGCCCTTGCATTACCATTTCTGGAAACAGGGTTAAAATATGAAAATTCATTGTGTAACCACCTTAATCCATTAATCCATCCATAATGTGGACCTTCATTTTTCGATTTTCCATGTCTATTCCAAGAATACACTGCTTTATAGCTGGAAGCAAAACCTCTTTGTTATCAGCCATGGTAACCACATAAACATCATTTGCACCAGTCTCGATTACATCAGTTAAGACTCCTATGCGTATATCTTCTTCGTCAAAAACCTCTAGGTCAATTAAATCCGCAATAAAGTATTCATCTTTTTTTAATCTAACTGCATTGCTTCTTGTAACATAGAGATTTTTACTTTTATACTTTTCTACATCATTTATAGAATCAATACCCTTAAATTTAAGAATCGCAAATTGTTTAAAAAACTTTACGCCTTCAATTTCAAGAGTCAATTTTTCTTTTCCAGTATCTATTATTACTTCTTTTAAGACTTTAAAACGTTTTACATCATCTGTTGTAGGAAATACTTTTACCTCTCCCTTAACGCCGTGTGTCGATGTAATAACACCAACCTGTAGTAATTCTTCCATGTTCCCTTAAACCAATCCTTTCAAAATTAAGATTCCTAGCAGAATGTAAGACACCCAGCCGCATGCAAGTACCTATTGATACCTGCACTCTGCTGGGTGCCAATATTTCTTTTAGATGATTTCAACATCCACTCTTAAATTGTCTTTGGATGATGCCGCCTTAACAACAGAGCGAATCGCTTTTGCAATTCTGCCTTGTTTGCCAATTACTTTTCCCATATCCGCTGGCGCAACATGAAGTTCAACAATCAAGTTTTTTCCGTCTTCCTTCTGTGTTACAACAACTTCATCTGGATAATCCACAAGTGCTTTTGCAATTACTTCAACTAATTCCTTCATAATCCACCTCCAAAAACCTATTAACAAGACCTTCGTTTGCTGTGCCTTATTTTTCGATACCTGCTTGTTTAAAGAGTCTGCTAACAACTTCTGTAGGCTGTGCACCATTTGCTAACCATTTTTTTGCTAATTCTTCGTTAACTTTGCATGTACTTGGTTCTGTAGAAGGATCATATGTTCCGATTTCTTCGATACATCTACCATCTCTTGGGGAACGAGAATCTGCTACAACGATTCTATAAAAAGGAGCTTTCTTCTGTCCCATTCTTCTTAATCTGATTTTAACTGCCATGTTTTTCACCTCCGCATTAATGCTAAAAATATAATTTATATGATAAGGTATTTTCTTATTTAAAAATATCCATATCTAACTGTTAAAATGGGAACTTACCGCCCATACCTGGGAACATGCCTCTGCCACGTTTCCCCATGCCACCGCCAAATTGCTTCATCATCTTTTGGCTTTGTTCAAATTGTTTGATAAAGCGATTGACTACCGCTATATCCACACCAGCGCCCTTTGCAATTCTATGCTTTCTTCTTGGATTAAGTAGCTTAGGGTTTCTTCTTTCTTCTGGTGTCATAGATAATACAACTGCTTCCATATGCGCCATTTGCTTTTCATCCACCATGGATTCAATATCACCCATTTTGGCACCCATACCAGGCATCATGCCTAGGATGGAGCTTAGACCTCCAAGCTTTCGCATCTGTTTCATACTTTCAAGGTAATCTTCAAAATCAAACTTACCTTTTTTCATACGAGCTGCCATATCTCTTTCTTTTTGCTCGTCTATATCTAAATTGGCTTCTTGTACTTTATCAATAAGAGAAAGTACATCGCCCATACCTAAAATTCGATTGGCCATTCGGTCTGGATAAAACTGTTCTAATTCTGAAAGCTTTTCTCCCATACCTACGTAGAGAATTGGTTTTCCTGTTACCGCTTTTACAGAAAGAGCTGCACCACCTCTGGTATCACCATCCATTTTTGAAACGATAACACCATCAATTCCTACTTTTTCATCAAAATCCTTGGCTACATTTACCGCATCCTGTCCTGTCATAGCATCTATTACTAAGATGGTTTGATGAACATCTACTTTGGCTTTCACTTCTTGTAATTCAGCCATCATGGCTTCGTCAATGTGAAGACGTCCTGCTGTATCCAAAATAACAACATTATGTCCGCCAGTCTTGGCATGCTCGATAGCTGCCTTGGCAATATCTACAGGCTTATGTCCTGTACCCATGGAGAAAACATCCACTTCTTGCTTCTCACCATTTATCTGTAACTGTTCAATAGCTGCTGGTCTATAGACGTCACAAGCTACCAATAGTGGTTTCTTTCCTTTTAGCTTAAACTTTCCTGCAAGCTTTGCTGTGGTGGTGGTTTTACCAGCACCCTGAAGACCTGCCATCATAATAACCGTAATGGCTTTTCCTGGTTGAAACTGTACTTCTGTAGTTTCAGAGCCCATTAATTGAACCATTTCTTCGTTAACTATCTTAATAACCATCTGACCTGGATTTAATCCGTTCATTACATCTGATCCAATGGCTCTTTCTTCTACTGCTTTAATAAATTGTTTAACCACCTTGAAGTTAACGTCCGCTTCTAAAAGCGCCATTTTAACTTCTTTTAAAGCAGCCTTTACATCTTCCTCGGTTAAACGGCCTTTGCTTCTTAAGTTTTTAAATACATTTTGTAGTTTTTCCGTTAAACTTTCAAATGCCATCTACTATAACTCCTCTATCAAATCATGTGATAACACTCTGATCTTCTCTATTTGCTCTACTGCCTCTTCGGATAAAACAGATTGCTCCGTTTCCTGTAAGGAAATAATGGATTCTGTTAATTTAAGTATTTCATTAACTGTTTTTTTTGCACCCATGAACCGTTGCATCAGATGAAGCTTTTCTTCATAGCCCTGTAAGGTCTTGTCACAACGCTTTATTAAATCATGCACACCTTGTCTAGTTATTCCCGCTTCTGAGGCAATTTCACTTAGTGACAAATCATTAAATACGGCGTCCTCATATATTTTTCTTTGATGCTTGGTTAAGAGTTCTCCATAAAAATCATATAGAAGCCCTTGTTCAAATATTTTTTCCATTTTGTTCTCCTGCCTATATAACACAAATAGAACACTTTAAGCATCATAACTCATTACTTACATAGTGTCAAGTGTTTTCTCTTGACACCTATGAAAATATTTTTTTCTTGTTTATTAAGTAATATGGAATTTCATATGAAAGCATAATTATCCATCCAAAGCAACATGAAAATGCCACACCTTCGATTCCATATCTAGGAATAAGAAACGCACCCATTCCTACTCTTGCCACCATCTGTACAAAGGTTGCCATGAGGCAAACATTCATTTTTCCCCAGCCTCTAATATAGCCCTGGATCCAATTAGTGAGTGCCGGTAAAATATAAATGAAAGACATATATTTTAGGTAGTTGGTTCCAATTTGAACCATATTACTTCCTTCTTCTACTGTAAACATTTGCATTAGATTATTAGATTGTGTAAAAATAATAACTCCAATAATTACCCAATAGATTAGCTCCATGAAAAAAGCATATCTCATGCTCTTTTTTACCCTATCTTTTTGCCCTGCGCCTCTGTTTTGAGCTACAAAGGTAGTCATGGCTGCCGCTATGCTTTGCTGTGGCTGAAATACAAAGTCATCCACTCTATTTACGGCATTAAATGCGGCTACTGCCGGAATTCCAAGTGGAT
>JAVBUZ010000258.1:0-17389 GCA_031554725.1 Lachnospiraceae bacterium
GAGAGGAAAAAAAGAAGCCAATAAAAAAGCTTATTAGAATAATCGCTAATAAACATACAATAGTAATAGGATTGAAATGTAATGCAGAGGATGCGATTAAAGCAAAAATAAGTTTTCTCATAATTCAAATCTCCTATTGAAATAGTTTACTAAATTATAGCAAAAAAACTTTGTTTTCGCAATAACGGAAAGGCGCTACTAAAGAAAATATAAATTTTTTATTATATTATTCTTTTGATTATAACTTTTAAAAAGGAATGTGATATACTCAAATATAATAATTTAAAGTGAGGATGGCTATGAAAGACAAAAACGATTTTAAAGGAACAAACCCCAAGACGGTTGCAAAGTTCTTTTTTTTAGGTGCAGCCTTAATTTTTGTATTGATGTATTCAGAGCAGATTTTTGGCATGCTGGGTACCCTATGGAAGATTATTTTCCCGCTTATATTGGGAGGCGCTATAGCATACATCTTAGATATTATTAAAAGTAGGCTGGAAAAAATATACTTTCCAAAGTCAAAAAAGAAAATAATTAATAAAAGTAGGTCGGCGGTGTGCTTGTTACTAGCAATTGTTCTTATCTTGGCAGTGCTCTTTTTTGTAATGAACTTGGTGGTGCCAGAGATTATCAAAGCAATTAGCGGACTTGGGAGACTGATTCCTATATATATCAATATATTAATAGATTATGTAAAAGCAAATAGTGATAATCCTTTTATATTAGAAACCTTAAAAGAGTGGCAGATCGATTGGAATGACATCGGAAAAAATCTATTGTCATATGAGACCCAAGGCATTAGCGGAATTCTTTCTTCGGCTGTTTTAGTAGCGGGGAATTTTGCATCAGCTATTTTTAATTTTTTTATAGCCTTTTCCTTTGCAATCTATCTTATTGTAGGGAAAGCGAAACTAATTGGGCAAGTAAAAAGGGTAACGAAGGCATTTTTACCAGAACAGCACGTTAAGAAATGTAAGATACTTGTTACAACATTAAATGAATCCTTTACTAACTTTTTTGTGGGACAGTTTACCGAGGCGATTGTGTTAGGTGCACTTTGTACATTGGGAATGCTTATTTTTAGATTCCCGTATGCAACAGCAGTAGGTGCATTTGTTGGGGTAACTGCGTTAATTCCTATCTTTGGTGCATGGATAGGAGCATCGGTAGGAGCACTTTTAATATTAGTGACAGATCCTTTAAAAGCACTGTTATTTTTACTATTTATCATTGTTTTACAACAGTTAGAAAACAACCTGATTTATCCAAGAGTCGTGGGAACGTCCATTGGTCTTCCAGGAATATGGGTACTTGCAGCAATTACAATTGGTGGTGGTGTTGGTGGTATTGTAGGGATGCTTGTTAGCGTGCCTCTTGCAGCAACCATATATAAGCTATTAAAGATGGTGGTAGATAAGCGAACGGCAAAATAAGAGTGAGGTACGGAAGATAAATGGAAATGGGTTTAATATATCAGCTATTGTGGCTCTTTTTTGTATATTCCTTTATCGGATGGTTAGCAGAAAGTACAGTAGCAATTGTTAAAAATAAGAAATATTCAAGTCGTGGTGTTTTAAACGGCCCCTTGTGTATTATTTATGGAATTACGGCCATTATGATTACGGTAGGCTTTCAAGATTTAGCTAGCTCTTGGGTATTTCTGTTTATTGGAACCACTAGTATTAGCACGGTAATTGAGTGGATTACAGGAAGACTTTTAGAAAAAACAAAGCACCGTAGGTGGTGGGATTATTCCAAAAAGAAGTGGAATTTAGATGGATACATTTGCTTACAATACTCTCTTTTATGGGGTGTATTAGGCGTAATCGGCTTAAAGTACATAAACCCTCTTTTACTTAAATTGTACACACTATTTCCTCATTCTATTTTGAGTATTGTGCTCTGGGTGCTAGTAGGCTTAACGGTAGTTGATATTATAGGTTTTTATACCATTGTAGTAGGTGTATCTAAGAAACTTCGTCAAGTAGAAGAGATACAATCTAAAATGGGAGCTATTACCGTTAAATTTGGTAATTATATAGCGAATCATATTAATAGAAGACTAGAAAGAGCCTATCCTAATTTAAAGGAAACGCATGAGGGAAAAGAAGAGTCAATTACGTTTGCAGAGGGCTGTGGCTTTTATAAGTTAGTCATGTTATTTTTTATTGGTGCTTTTTTAGGGGATATAACCGAAACGATATTTTGTAGAGTGACAACTGGGATATGGATGAGTAGAAGTAGCGTGGTTTGGGGCTCCTTTAGCATCGTATGGGGCTTAGCTATTATGTTAGTAACGGCATTGCTATATAATTATAGAAATCGTTCAGATAGTTTTCTGTTTCTAATGGGAATGGTGTTAGGCGGTGTTTACGAGTATCTTTGCAGTGTATTTACAGAAGTAGTCTTTGGAAAAGTATTTTGGGATTATAGTGGTTTTCTTTTTAATCTAGGCGGAAGAATAAATTTACTGTATTGCTTTTTCTGGGGAATAGCAGCAGTGGTATGGTTTAAAAAATTATATCCATTTTTATCCTCTCGTATAGAAAAAATACCAGTAAAGTTAGGAACAATAATTACATGGGTATTACTTATCTTTATGGTATGCAACATATCCGTTTCAACCTTAGCCTTGGGAAGGTATGCGGAGAGGGAAAAAAAGATAACAGCAGAAAAGAATTGGGAAATATGGATGGACGAATATTATGATGATGAAGTCATGGAACGTATCTATCCAAATGCAAAAACAGTAGATTAAATAAAGAGGTGTGGAGGATTACAGTGAAAGGTATTGTTAAAATTAGTTTGGGGCTAGTGTTACTTGTTTTTAGTTTTTTTTATATGGGAAGTATAGCAATGGCGGCAGAAGCTGAGGATGAAGAGGCTCAAGTGATATTTTCAGGTGCTGCAACTGCAAAAGGAAAAAGCACAGAACTTACCCATGCATTTACAGCTCATGTAGGCGGTCAGTATGATGCTGCCAAGATAAATGTAGATAGCTATTTTGAGGCAGAGTATAAAGGTGCAGAGGATGGCGTTTTCATTGCACTAAGTAGTGCGTCTGGAGCCACACAGTGGGCAACCGTCTATGCGGCAAAATGTGAGCCTGGTGAGGAAGAAGGAACCTTTATATCTACTTTTTTATATGAAGATGTTGCAAAGGCATTTGGTGAGAATTTTGCAAGATTAGATACTATTTATGTATACACGAATGTGACAGATAGTATTACACTAAATAAGCTTGCTTACTTTACTGGTGAAGGTGAACCAGTAGATACAAGTGACGGAAGCTGGGACAATGAAAAAGAAGGTATTGCATTTATCGGAGATAGTATTGTGCAAAACCCAATCTACTTCTATGGTGACTGGAATGAGATTTTAGGAAGAACTGATTGCGTCAATTATGGAATTGGTGGACAAACAACAAAGGAAGTGGAAGCAAGAATTGGTGAAGTATCAAACGGAAATTATGACAAGACCGTTATTCTTTGCGGAATCAATGATTTAGGACGTGGAAGCATGCTGTATGTTACGATTGCGAACTACCGTTCCATGTTTGAAAAGCTACATAATGGTAATCCCAGCATGGAGATTATCGTACTAAGCGTACTTCCTACAACAGATGCTTTTTTTAGGGACAATCAAAGTAGTATTTCCTATATGAATGCAGCACTGGCAAATATGATAAAAGAGTTTGATTATGTTACCTTTGTTGATTGCTATAGCTCTTTTATTACGGATTCAGGATACGCGAATGCTGACTACCTATCAGATGGTCTTCATCCAAATGAAAAGGGATATGCGGTAATCGCAGAGATTTTGGCACCGTATTTAGACGATGCAGTGGAAGTTCTTGCAGATGAAAGTGCAGTAGAAGATGCCATGGAAGCTATCGAGCCTTTAGTTAAAAGTGCCCCAGGTAGTATCGTTCCAATAGTCATAAGTATTTGTATGATATTAGTGGGAGCAGTGGTAGTGTTGGGAAATTATCATATAAAGAGGAAAAGAGAAAAGAAATAGAAAAAATGTCGCTACCTGAGGTGGCGACATTTTTATGTGTTAGATATATGTTTTTTTATAGTTTCAAAGCTTTCTTTGCTAAGCACATGTTCAAGACGACAAGCATCCTCGGAAGCAATTTTCGCATCGACACCAAGAGTTACAAGCCAATTTTTAAAAAGCTCATGGCGTTCAAAAATCATTTCGGCAATTTCGCGACCAGACGTAGTAAGCTGAATAAAACCTTCCTTGCTAACCGTTATATGTTCCTTTTCACGAAGATTTTTCATAGCAACACTGACACTAGACTTTTTATATCCCAATTCTTCTGCAACGTCTACAGAACGAACAACAGGGTGTGATTTTCCTAATCTATATATGGTTTCTAAATAATTTTCAGCAGATTCATTTATATTCATGACATTCACCTTTATATCACTTAAAAATTGTCAGACAACATTCTGAGTATAGCATAGTTTGCATATAAGGGCAAATCAAAACATTTTTTTGGAAAAAAGTTATTGACAACTAATATAAGTTAGCATATACTAACAATGCAAATGAAAGTCGTTATCAAAATCGGCAAGGAAATAGAGCGAAAGGTGGTATAAACATGCCTTTAACAATGGTAAACACAGGAAAAGAAAATATTATCCGTAAAGTTGGCGGCAAGGAGGAAACAAGAAGATTCTTGGAGAATCTAGGCTTTGTAGCAGGCGGTATAGTTACTGTTATTTCTGAAGTTGGTGGAAATATGATTGTAAATGTGAAGGATTCCCGCGTGGCAATCGGAAAAGATATGGCAAATAAAATTATGGTAGAGTAGTAGGAAGGAAATGTAGATGAGAACATTAAAGGAAATTCCATGTGGAGAAACCGTAAAAGTAGTGAAATTAAACAGTGAGGGACCCATTAAAAGACGAATTATGGATATGGGAATTACAAAAGGTGTAGAGATTTATGTAAGAAAATTAGCGCCTCTCGGGGACCCAATCGAAGTAACCGTTAGAGGCTATGAGCTATCACTACGTAAAGCAGATGCAGAAATGATAGAAGTAGAATAATTTTTTTGAATGTCGGTTAGGTGTGACTAACCAAAAATATAATTTAGAAAGAGGTACAAAATGTCAATAAAGATTGCATTAGCAGGAAATCCAAACTGCGGAAAAACAACATTATTTAATGCGTTAACAGGATCAAACCAATTTGTTGGTAACTGGCCTGGTGTTACAGTTGAAAAGAAAGAAGGAAAACTAAAAGGACACAAAGATGTTATTATTATGGACCTTCCTGGTATTTATTCCCTTTCACCTTATACATTAGAAGAAGTAGTTGCTAGAAATTATCTGATTGGAGAAAGACCAGATGCCATTCTAAACATTATTGATGGAACAAATATTGAAAGAAATCTTTATTTATCTACTCAGTTATTAGAATTAGGAATACCTGTGGTAATGGCTGTCAATATGATGGATATCGTTGAAAAAAATGGTGACAAAATACATATTGAAAAGTTAAGTGAAAAGCTAGGCTGCGATGTTGTAGAAATTTCTGCATTGAAGGGTGAAGGTATTGAGGAAGCCGCAAAAAGAGCAATAAAAGTAGCTCAAAACAAAAAAGCAGTACAACTAGTTCATACATTTGATGTGCGCGTTGAGGAAATAATAAGAAGCGTAGAAACAAAGCTTGGAACAAGCGTTTTGGAAGAACAAAAACGTTTTTTTGCAATCAAGCTTCTTGAAAAGGATGATAAAATTCACAGCCAGATAGAAGGAGTTCCAGATGTATCTACAGAAATTAATCGTTTGGAAGAGCTTATGGATGATGATACCGAGAGCATTATTACAAACGAAAGATACGTATATATTTCTTCTATTATTATGGAATGCTATACAAAGACAAGTAAAGATAAGTTAACCATTTCTGATAAAATTGATAAGATTGTTACGAATCGCTTTCTAGCGTTACCTATCTTTGCAATTGTTATGATGCTTGTTTATACCATATCAGTAACCACCGTTGGAACTTGGGCAACGGACCTTGCAAATGATGGTGTATTTGGTGAAGGCTGGAGCTTCTTTGGTTTAAATATACCAGGAATTCCAGTATTAGTAGAAGCGGGTCTTTCCGCCATTGGCTGTGCAGATTGGTTACAGAGTCTTATCCTAGATGGTATTGTGGCTGGTGTGGGTGCAGTCCTAGGTTTTGTTCCACAGATGCTAGTTCTATTTATCTTTTTGGGATTTTTGGAAGCCTGCGGTTATATGGCAAGGGTTGCCTTTATTATGGATAGAGTTTTTCGTAAGTTTGGTCTTTCTGGAAAATCCTTTATTCCAATGCTAATTGGTAGTGGTTGTGGTGTGCCAGGAATTATGGCATCAAGGACCATTGAAAATGATAGAGACCGTAAAATGACTATTATGACGACCACATTTATTCCTTGTGGTGCAAAGCTACCAATTATTGCACTGATTGCAGGAGCAATGTTTAATGGCGCATGGTGGGTGTCATGGAGCGCTTACTTTATTGGTATCGCAGCAGTTATTTGCTCAGGTATTATGCTAAAGAAAACAAAAATGTTTGCAGGAGATGTGGCACCTTTTGTTATGGAGCTTCCAGCATATCATATGCCTACCCTAAGTAATGTGCTAAGAAGCATGTGGGAAAGAGGCTGGTCATTTATTAAAAAGGCAGGAACTATTATTTTACTCTCAACCATTGTGATTTGGTTTGCAACTTACTTTGGATGGATAGACGGACAGTTTAGAATGTTAGAAGATATGGAAATGGAAAGCAGCATTTTAGCTTCTATTGGTAGCTTGATTAGCTGGATTTTGATTCCACTGGGCGGGGGGGAATGGTGTTCCACAGTGGCGGCAATTACCGGCTTAGTTGCGAAAGAAAATGTGGTTGGTACCTTTGGTATTTTATATGGCTTTGCAGAAGTGGCAGAGGATGGAAACGAGATTTGGTCAGCTCTTTCTAGCAATATGACTGCAGTAGCAGCATATTCTTTCTTGGTATTTAACTTATTATGCGCTCCATGCTTTGCAGCCATGGGTGCAATCAAAAGAGAAATGAATAATAAAAAATGGTTTTGGTTTGCAATTGGTTACCAGACTGTGTTAGCATATGTTGTAGCACTATGTATTTATCAAATTGGAACACTAATTACCGTCGGTGTATTTGGCATCGGAACGGTTGTAGCAGTGATTTTTATCTTTCTCTTTCTATATCTTTTATTTAGAAAGCAAAGAGTAAAATAGGAGTTTATTATGGGAACAATAATAGTAGGTGGTGTGCTACTAGGCATAGTAGCTTTAATTGTCAGAAGTATGATTATAGCAAAGAAAAAAGGAAAATCCATACAGTGTGGAGCAGATTGTTCACATTGTGGTGGTTCATGTGGACGAAAGTAAATGAGAAGAACTAAGATGCAAAAGGATATGATTATACAAAAATTAAAGGAAAGGGGCTGCAGAATTACCAAGCAGCGCCTTACCTTAATTGATGTTATATTAGAAAATGAATTTTCTAATAGCAAAGAGATTTTTTTTGAGGCTTCAAAGGTGGATGAAAAAATTGGTGCTGCAACAGTTTATAGAATGGTCAATGTTTTAGAGGAGATAGGTGCTATCAGTAGAAAAAACATGTACAAGGTAGCCTATTCTGAAAACTGTTGCATGGAGGACGCATGTGTAGTAGTCTTAGATGATGAAACAGTGTATCATTTGTCAGCAAAAAAATGGAATTCTATTGTAAAAGCAGGGTTAAGTGCCTGTGGTTATTTGACAGAGCAAAAGATAAGCTCGATATCAATTAAGCCATGTGCATGCGAAAAAATAGAATGCTAGAGCGGATAAAGTGCACGCATAAGGATTAGGAGATACACATGAAACAAGTCTTAAATTTTTTGATGATTATTTTAGGAAATACATTGTATGCATTAGCCGTTGTGCTATTTATACTACCAAATGGGCTAGTAACGGGCGGAAGCACTGGTATTGGTCTGTTTTTGCAAGGAACGTGGGGAATCCCGGTAAGTGCATTTGTAAGTGTTTTTAATGTGCTGATGTTCCTTCTGGGATTTTGGATATTAGGAAAAAAGTTTGCATTAACAACTTTATTTAGTACCATTTACTATCCCTTTGCGTTGGAAGTGCTACAAAGGGTATTTAAAGATGTCTCACTTACCCAGGATATGATTTTGGCAACTATCTTTGGTGGACTATTAATCGGAGCTGGTATTGGAATTGTTATTCGTGCAGGAGCGTCCACGGGCGGTATGGATATTCCACCATTGGTACTCAAGAAAAAAGTAAATATTCCTGTTGCTTACAGTATGTATGCCTTTGATATTCTCATTTTACTATTGCAGTGTGTGAGAGCAGAAAAAGAAGGAATCATGTATGGCATCGTTATGATTTTAATTTATACCATTGTTTTAGATAAAGTCCTGGTTATGGGTAAAAACAGACTTCAAGTTAAAATCATTAGTAAAGAATATGAGCAAATAAGCCATGCTATCCAAACGAACCTAGATAGAGGTACCACTTTATTTGAAGTAGAAGGTGGGTACCTGCGAGAAGAATCCTATTCGGTGCTTACGGTTTTAGATAGTCGTGAACTGCCAAAGTTAAATGAAATTATCAAAGGAATCGATCCCAAAGCATTTTTGATAATTAATCAAGTGACAGAGGTAAGAGGGCGTGGATTTACACTAGAAAAGAAATACATGAAATAAATAGAAGAGTAATAAGAAAGAGCAGTTACAATGAAGTAGCTGCTCTTTTTCGCTTTATTTTTTGTTACTTGCACGTTTTCTCATGGTTGGATCTAAGATTTTCTTACGAATACGTAATGATTTTGGAGTTACCTCTAATAATTCATCCGTGTCAATAAAGTCAAGTGCCTGCTCTAAACTTAAAATCTTAGGAGGAGATAAACGTAAGGCTTCATCAGCACTAGAAGAACGAGTATTGGTAAGCTGTTTTTTCTTACAAACATTAAGCTCGATATCTTCATCACGTCCATTTTCACCAATAACCATACCAGAATATACTTTAACGCCGGCACCAATAAATAGAGTACCACGTTCTTGAGCGTTGAAAAGTCCGTAGGTAATTGACTCACCATTCTCAAAAGCAATGAGAGAACCTTGCTTTCTATATTGAATCTCTCCCTTGTAAGGACCATATCCGTCGAAGATAGAGTTCATAATACCGTTACCCTTGGTATCAGTCATAAACTCACCACGATAGCCGATTAAGCCTCTTGAAGGGATAGAAAACTCAAGTCTTGTATAACCTCCAGTAGCAGGAGACATATTTCTTAGCTCACCTTTTCTCTGACTTAATTTTTCAATAACGGATCCAGAAAATTCGTCTGGAACATCTACATAGGTCAATTCCATAGGCTCAAGTCTTTTACCATCTTCGTCAGCCTTATATAATACTTCAGCTTTACTTACGGCAAACTCAAAGCCCTCACGACGCATGTTTTCAATTAATACAGAAAGATGTAATTCACCACGGCCAGATACTTTAAAAGAATCGGCAGCGTCAGTTTCTTCTACTCTTAAGGATACGTCAGTATTTAACTCTCTAAATAATCTTTCACGAAGATGACGACTAGTTACAAACTTACCTTCCTGACCAGCAAGTGGAGAGTCATTTACAATGAATTGCATTGCAATGGTAGGCTCGCTAATTTTTTGGAAAGGAATTGGATCTACGTTTTCAGCAGAGCAAAGGGTATCACCAATATGACTATCTGCAATACCAGAAATTGCTACGATAGAACCGATACCAGCTTCGGTAACCTCTACCTTATTTAAACCATCATATTCATATAGCTTGCTAATTTTTACCTTTTTGTTTTTGCTTAAATCATGAGCGTTACAAAGAACAACTTCCTGATTTACTTTTAAATTACCATTATCAATCTTACCAACACCGATACGACCAACATATTCATTATAATCAATGGTACTGATAAGAACCTGGGTTCCAGCATCTGGATCACCCTCAGGAGCAGGAATATAATCAAGAATGGTGTCGAAAAGTGGCTTCATATCTTTGTTTTTTACAGTAAGATTTAAAGTAGCACTACCATTTTTGGCTGAAGCATAAATAAAAGGACAGTCAAGCTGTGCATCATCTGCTTCTAGGTCTAAAAATAACTCTAATACTTCATCAACAACCTCTTCAGGTCTAGCTTCAGGACGGTCAATTTTATTAATACAAACAATAACAGGTAACTTCATCGCGAGGGCGTTACGTAGTACAAACTTTGTCTGTGGCATAGCGCCTTCAAAAGCATCAACTACCAAGATAACACCATTTACCATTTTTAGTACACGCTCAACTTCACCACCGAAGTCAGCATGTCCAGGGGTATCAATAATATTGATTTTTGTGTCTTTATACATAACAGCAGTATTTTTCGCTAAAATAGTGATGCCACGTTCACGCTCAATGTCATTTGAATCCATGACACGTTCAGCAACTTCCTGATTGGTACGAAATGTGCCGCTTTGTTTTAATAGCTCGTCAACCAAGGTTGTTTTACCATGATCTACGTGGGCTATGATTGCTATGTTTCTTACATTTTCTCTTTTTTGTTTCATATAAACTCCTAATTTGAGTAGCCATTACATATAATGACTGTTTACCGATTTACAAACTGTAATAGTATACCACCATTTTTTTTATGTTGCAAGTAAAAGTGATGTGGTAGAGTAATAACAAAAATAGTATTCCTCAGAGCAGTCACTTTCGTTTGAACCAAAACGTAGTGGTGCATAAGAACCTAAAACACAGGTTCTAAGCACCAACGTTTTGCTACACTGCCTCTTCGGAATATTTTTTGTTATTGTACCTACAAAATAACTTTCACAATGAACACAAAAAATAAATGAACTAAAACAAAATTATTATTGCAATACCGTACATAAACTATTATAATTAAATAAAGATAGTTGTTTTCCTACATTGCTTTTGTTAGGAGGACTATGAGTAAAACTGTAAGAAGTCCTAGCCAGCAAAACAATCTTTTTATCTAGTTTTAATATCAAAAATCTAAAATACGTTTATGACGTATATCAAAACAATCAAATTGTAAATCACAAACAAAAATTCAGATGAATGAAGCAGCAGGAAAACACTATCTTATTTTACATGCTCAAAATTAGAAAATATGTTCAAAAAAAATAACTTTACGTAAGTTTCTGACTGATAAGGAAAATTAGTGATAAGAAAAGATGACACTTGTCAGAATGTGCGATGACTTGGTGTGTTATAAAAGGTAAAAATAGAGTATAAATAGTAGTACATTACAGAATACTTTACAGGTGCAGCGCACCAAAAAATTCTTAAGTGTAAGAAGGGAGAACAAAAATGACAGATAAGGTAATTGAAAACAACCAAGTGACAATCATGGGAGAAATTATGAGTGATTTTTCCTACAGCCATGAAATCTTTGGAGAAGGATTTTATATGGTAGACGTAAAGGTACAACGTCTAAGCGACTCAGCAGATATCATTCCGTTAATGATATCAGAAAGATTAATTGATGTGACTCAGGATTATAGAGGCTACTGCATTACTGTAGATGGCCAATTTAGATCCTACAACCGTCATGAAGAAAGAAAAAACAAATTGGTTTTATCTGTTTTTGCAAGAGAAATAACTTTTGTAGATGAAATCGAGGAAAGCGCTAAAACAAATCAAATCTATTTAGATGGATATATTTGCAAGGAACCCATCTATAGAAAAACGCCACTGGGAAGAGAAATTGCCGATTTACTTTTAGCAGTAAACAGACCATATGGAAAATCAGATTATATTCCTTGCATATGCTGGGGAAGAAATGCAAGATTTGCAAATGGCTTTGAGGTTGGTGAACGATGTGCAGTTTGGGGACGCATTCAAAGTAGAGAGTACATGAAAAAAATTGATGATGAGAACGTTGAAAAACGTGTAGCATACGAAGTATCCGTAAGTAAATTGGAATTACTAGAAGACGATAATCTAGAAGAAAATAAGGAATTTTAGGGTAGTTGCCAAAGTCTATAATTTATGTTATCATTTACCAGTTCTTAATATATGAAACCAATTAATGATTTTATGAGGTGTGAGGATGCATAAAGGACGAATATTTATCTACACAGGTGATGGCAGAGGCAAGTCACCAGCAGCGCTAGGTAGAGCAGTTCAGGCAGCGGCAATGGGAAATCAAGTAGTAATCATTCAATTCCTAAAAGGAAAGGGACTAAATGATTCTGAATTTGTTAGAAGTATGGAACCAAAAATAAAGCTATTTCGATTTGAGAAATCAGACGAAAATTTTGAAGAACTTTCTAATGAAAAAAAAGAAGAAGAAATCCTAAATATACGAAATGGAATTAATTTTGCGAGAAAAGTTCTATCCACAGGAGAATGTAACCTACTGATTTTAGATGAAGTGCTGGGGTTAGTTGATAAAGGCATTTTAAGCGTAGGAGATTTGAAAAAACTTTTAGAACTACGTGATGAAATGGATATTATTATGACAGGTATTTCTCTAAATGATGATGTCTGCATTTTAGCAGATGAGGTTTCGAGAATAGAAACGCTTAAATTTAAAGCGTGGGATTAAAGTAAGGATGTTGACAGGTTTTTAGTAAGGTGTTATTATATGCACATACATAGGCGTTTCATTATATTATAATAGTGAGAGCCGTGATATAAAGTAGGATAGAGGTTGCGTTTTTCAAAAGTAGTTTTCCTGATGTGACAGGCACAGTTGAGGGAGGACGAAAGGGGAAGACGCCGAAAGAAGAGATGACCTGTTAGTCAAATCTTGGGCATTCAGTTAAGAGCTGTATGACTGTCATCTAGTATTAGATGGGGCGCTATCAAGGTTTAGAAATTATTCAGCCGGCCCATAGTTTATGTGTCGGCGTTTTTTCTTGTAAATGATGCCTAAATGATACGAGTTCCCGATTACAAGGAGGAAAAACATATGTCAATTTTTAAAGGAGCAGGTGTAGCGATTGTTACCCCTATGAAAGCAAACGGAGAAGTAAATTACGAAAAGTTTGCAGAATTAATCGAGTTTCAGATTTCAAATCAAACAGATGCAATTATCGTTTGTGGAACCACAGGAGAGGCATCTACACTAACACATGAGGAACATTTAGCAGTAATTAGCTACTGTGTAGAAAAAGTAGCAAAAAGAATCCCAGTTATCGCAGGAACAGGTTCTAACTGCACAGAAACAGCAATTTATCTATCAACCGAAGCAGAAAAGTTAGGAGTAGACGGTTTATTATTAGTTTCTCCTTATTATAATAAAGCGACACAAAATGGTTTGTATGAACATTTTAAAGTAATCGCAGATGCGGTAAAGATTCCAGTTATTCTTTACAATGTTCCAGGTAGAACAGGATGCAATATTAAACCAGATACCATTGTTAAATTGTGCAAAGATGTAGAAAATATTGTTGCAGTAAAAGAAGCAAGTGGCGATATTAGTCAGATAGCAGAATTAGCAGCAAAAGCAAAAGGCTGTGTAGATATTTATTCAGGTTGTGATGATCAAATCGTCCCTATAATGTCACTTGGTGGAGTGGGTGTTATTTCCGTTCTTTCTAACATAGCACCAAAACAAACACATGACATTTGCGAAAAATATTTATCTGGTGATGTAAAAGCAAGTATGGAATTACAGTTGAATGCCATTGATTTATGTGATAAATTATTTATTGAGGTTAATCCTATCCCAGTAAAAGAAGCTCTTAACTTAATGGGAATGGAAGCAGGCGTACTTCGTAGACCATTAACAAGAATGGAACCTGCTAATCTGGCAAAACTAGAAACAGCAATGAAAGAATACGGTATTTTATAAAAGATATATAAAGTACATCAGATATCGGAGGAAATTATGACTAGAATTATAATGAGAGGCTGCAACGGTAAAATGGGGCAAATGATTTCTCAGCTTGTAGGAGAAGATCAGGGTGCCCAAATAGTAGCAGGAATAGATATATCAGCCGAGCAGAAAAATGATTATCCAGTTTTTACATCATTAGAAGCTTGTACTGTGGAAGCTGATGTAATTATTGATTTTGCATCACCTCAATTTTTATCGGATATGCTCGGTTTTGCGATAGAAAAGCAAAAGCCTATCGTACTTTGCACAACAGGCTTTTCAGAAGAGCAAATTGAACAAATCAAAGAAGCCTCCAAAAAAGTTGCCATTTTAAAATCTGCCAACATGTCACTAGGAATTAATCTCCTACTAAAAATGCTTAAAGAAGCAGCGGGAGTATTAGCACCTGCTGGGTACGATATTGAAGTAGTTGAGAAACACCATAATTTAAAAATAGATGCACCAAGCGGAACAGCACTTGCACTTGCGGATACCATCAATGAAGAATTTGACAACTCCTATAATTACGTATATGACAGAAGTCAAAAGCGTGAAAAAAGAGATGCAAAGGAAATTGGTATTTCTGCAATCAGAGGCGGAACGATTGTTGGTGAGCATGATGTTATCTTCGCAGGAACTGACGAAGTGATTACCTTCTCGCATACAGCATATTCCAAATCAGTTTTTGCAAAAGGAGCTATCGAAGCAGCTAAGTTTTTAAATGGAAAAACAGCCGGTCTTTATGACATGAGCAATGTAATAGATAAGGCACACAATTGAATGTTAAGAAAATCACAATTCCCGTTTCTAAATTGATACGGGAATTTTTGACAGTGTAGGAGGATGGCAAATGTTTAAAGAAAATAATTTACAAGACATGAAGTTAAAATATTTAGAGAGCTTGTCAGGGATTTATCCCAATATTGCAGTGGCATCTAGAGAAATCATTAATTTACAAGCGATACTCAATCTACCGAAGGGAACAGAGCACTTTCTTACAGATATTCATGGGGAATATGAGCAATTTAACCATGTACTTAAAAATGGCTCAGGTTCGGTAAGAAGAAAGATTGATGAAGAGTTTGGAAATACTCTTAGCAATAAGGACAAAAAGAGCTTAGCTACCTTAATTTATTATCCAGAAGAAAAATTGGATATCGTAATGGCAGAAGAAGAAAATATTGATGATTGGTATAAAATCACTTTGCATAGATTAGTACAGATTACAAAGAGAGTGTCCTCAAAGTATACACGTTCCAAGGTGAGAAAAGCCTTGCCACAGGATTTCGCCTATGTTATTGAAGAATTAATAACAGAAAAAGCCGAGGTACAGGATAAAGAAGCATACTATAATGAAATTATCCATACCATTATACGTATTGGACGTGCACCGCAATTTATTTCAGCATTAGGACATCTAATCCAAAGGATGGTTATTGATCAGCTACATATTCTTGGAGATATTTATGATCGAGGACCGGGACCACATATTATTATGGATACTTTAAGCACCTACCATAGCGTTGATATCCAGTGGGGAAACCATGATGTTCTATGGCTTGGTGCGGCAAGCGGAAATTTAGCTTGTATAACGACGGTTATACGAATTGCGGCTAGATATGGAAATTTGGATATTATAGAGGATGGATATGGCATTAATTTGCTACCGCTTGCTACCTTTGCGCTGGAAAAGTACGGAAAAACAGACTGTGAAGCCTTTACCATTAAGTACAATACCGACTACAATACCAATGATTTAAGTCTTGATATGAAAATGCATAAAGCCATTTCTATTTTGCAATTTAAGCTAGAGGGACAAATGATCATGCGACATCCAGAGTTTGCAATGCAGGAAAGGCTATTGCTTGATAAAATTGACTACGAGACGAAAACTATAACAATAGAAGGGAATAAATATGTCCTTAAGGACGTAGATTTTCCAACCGTAGATCCGCAAAATCCATATGCTCTTTGCGAAGAAGAAACAGAGCTGATGGAACGACTCAGACAAGCATTTATGAAATGTGAAAAATTACAGCGACATGCAAGATTCTTGTTTTCTAAAGGTGGACTATATAAAAACCATAATTCCAATTTACTGTATCATGGTTGTGTACCAATGAATGAAGATGGAAGCTTCACTAAGGTTCAAATTTATGGTGAAGAATATAGTGGCAAAAAATTATATGATGTGTTGGAGCACTATGCAAGAAAAGGCTACTATGGTGAGAGGGGAAGCGAAAGAAGCAAAGGGCAAGACATAATGTGGTATATTTGGGCGGGAGCTGGTTCACCGGTATTTGGAAAAGACAAAATGACTACCTTTGAACGTTATTTTATAGAAGACAAGGCTGCTCATGTTGAAAAGAAAAATAGTTACTACCAAATGTTAGACAGAGAGGATATTATCGGAAATATTTTAGAAGAATTTGGACTTGATAAAGAGACCTCACATATCGTAAATGGGCATGTTCCAGTTGAGCAAAAAAAAGGAGAATCGCCGATTAAATGTAGCGGAAAACTACTTATTATTGATGGTGGCTTTTCAAAAGCATATCAAGGACAAACAGGAATTGCTGGATACACCTTGGTATGTAATTCAAGAGGAATGCGTCTTGTCGCACATGAACCTTTTGAAACAGCAGAAATAGCAGTGAAAAAGGAAACGGATATTTTTTCAGATTCTATTGAAGTTGAAAATTTCATGAATAGAAAACTTGTAGCCGATACTGATATCGGTGAAGAAATAAAAGAAAATATATATTATTTGGAAGAACTATTAAAAGCTTATCGAGATGGTGCCATTATTGAAAAAGATTAGTGCTTAAAAATAGGTATGTAAGAGGGGTTCTTACATACCTATTTTAAGTTAAAGAAGTAAAGACTAACGAGTAGTAGTGGTAACATCATTTGTGATGTTCTTTACGCCCTGTCCTACATCTTTAATTACATTACCTACAGCATCGCCAGCGTCTTCTAAGACACCGCCATTTTTAGTGGTACCATTATCATTTAGAGTACCATTATTGTCTATAGTACCATTGTTGTTCAACGTACTATTTGTGTTAGGCAAAACATTGTTGTCTGTACGATCTGTAGTTACTGTATTATTAGTAGTACCAGTTGTGGTATTACCTGTGACTCCAGTACCGGCTGTTGTACCGGTTGTGGTTTTAGGTGTTGTAGTACCAGCCATATCATTTTTGTTATTGTTCTTTGTAGAACTGGTACAAGCAGTTGCGATGCACATAAAAGAAAGAACTAGTGCAACAACCGCAGCCTTTTTTAAGTTTTTCATAACTTCCTCCAGTCCACCGCAAAGCGGATAATAGTTTTAGTTTTTGATTCGAACAGTATGATTGTTCTGCAAATATTATGTGCGAATGAACGGAATTTATTCAAAAAAAATTTATGTAAAATTTTGTGATAGTTTTTGAGCTAGGTTTAGTGTAAGATATAAAAGATAGAAAGAAAAAGT
>JAVBUZ010000227.1:0-15533 GCA_031554725.1 Lachnospiraceae bacterium
TGGCGGGAGTGGAAGAACCAGATGAGGGAAGTGTAATTACAGCAAATCATGTAGTAATACGTTATCTTTCTCAAAATCCTGTTTTTCAAGCTGAGGATACTGTGTTACAGGCGGTTCTTAGAGATAACCGAACCAAGGAAAATGAGTGGGGTTTGGAAAGTGATGCGAAATCAATGTTAACCAAGCTGGGGGTATATGATTTTGACCAAAAATGTGCACATCTTTCAGGGGGACAGAAAAAGCGACTTGCACTAGTATCGGTACTTTTATCTCCTGCGGATATATTAATTTTGGATGAGCCTACAAACCATTTGGACAATGAGATGGCGGATTGGCTAGAAGAGACGTTGAAAAAACGTAAGGGAGCGCTTCTTATGGTTACTCATGATAGATATTTCTTAGATAGCGTATCTAACCGCATCATTGAAATAGATAAGGGAAATGTGTATTCCTATGAAACCAATTATTCTGGATACTTAACGCTAAAGGCGGAGCGCGAAGAAATGGCAGAAGCCTCAGAACGAAAGAGACAGTCTATTTTAAAGGTAGAGCTGGCATGGATGCAACGAGGAGCAAGAGCTAGATCTACAAAGCAAAAAGCCCATATTCAAAGATATGAGGCTTTAAAGGAGCAGGCGGCGCCAATAAAGGACAAAAGTGTAGAGCTAGGTTCTGTGTCGTCAAGATTAGGAAGAACAACAGTTGAATTAGAGAACATCAGTAAGGCGTATGGAGAAAATGTTTTAATCAAAGACTTTTCCTATATTTTTCTGAAAGGGGATAGAGTAGGATTTATTGGAAGAAACGGTTGTGGAAAAACAACGTTGATGAAGATTTTGACTGAAAGAGAGAATCCTGATAGTGGTGTACTAAATATTGGTCAAACCGTTAAAGTGGGTTATTATGCTCAGGAAATTACGGATGACCAAATGAAACCAGAAAAAAGAGTAATTGACTATATCAAAGATGTGGCAGAATATATTGAAACAGAAGATGGAAAGGTGACAGCATCTAAGATGCTAGAGAGATTTCTATTTGAGGGTGAAGATCAATATGGCTTGATTGGAAAGCTTTCGGGCGGCGAGAAACGAAGATTGAACCTGCTCCGTGTATTGATGGGGGCACCTAATGTTTTGATATTGGATGAGCCTACCAATGATTTGGACATTGCTACTTTAACAATTTTAGAAGACTATTTGGACTATTTCAACGGAATTGTTATTGTAGTATCTCATGATAGATACTTTTTAGACAGGACTGTGCGACGTATCTTCCATTTTGAAGAAGGTGGAGAGTTAAGGCAATATGAGGGTGGCTATACGGATTATGCAATTAGAAGAGAAGAAGAGGAACAAGAAACAGAGCAAGCGCAAGCTACGGTAAAAGCAGGTGGAGATAGCAACAAGGCAAAATGGAATGAGGGAAAAACAAAAAAACTTAAATTTACATTCCAAGAGCAAAAAGACTATGAAACCATCGAAAAAGATATTGCAAAGCTGGAAGAAAAGATTGAAGAAATTGAAAATAAGATACCACAATTTGCTAGTGACTTTATGAAGCTTAATGAATTGACAAATGAAAAAGAAAAGACGGAACAGCAGCTTGAAGAGAAGATGGAGCGCTGGATGTACTTGGAAGATTTAGCGGCAAGAATTAAGCAGGGGGAAATGGTATAAAAGTATGGATGCTTTAAAAATAATTGAAAAAAAAGAGAAGAGATTTCAAAAAAAAGAATATAACAGAAAAGGGAAAAAGAATTTTGTTATCAAAAAAGGAAAAATTCCCGTTATGATTTCGGCGCCCCATGCGGTAAATCATTTTCGAGAAGGGAAATGCAAATACGCGGAGCGCTATACTGGCGGAATTGCGCGGTATTTAAAAAAGGAGCTTGGTTGCCATATAATCTATACGACAAGATATATGCAGGCAGATGTAAATTTTGATGACGAAAACGAGTGCAATTATAAAACGGAATTACTAAAGTATGTTGAAGAGAATCATATAAAGGTACTGATTGATCTACATGGAGCGGCAGCAACACGGGAAAGTGCAGTGGAATTGGGAACTGGTGATGAAAATCATATCTCGTTGCAAGGATATGGTTTTATTGCGCTTATTTTTAAGCTTATTTTTGAAAAAAAATTAAACGATGACAATGCAAATATAGATGTGAACAAAGTATTTGCTGCGACCAATCCAAATACGATAAGTAGGTATATTTCTTCCAAAGCGCATATTCCTTGTATGCAGTTAGAGATAAATGAAAAATATAGAAAAATGGATCATAAAGAGCACTTTGTGCAGATGCTTGCAGGAATAAAGGCATTTGTGGAGATTCTAAAGGATATAGATTGGGATGCCCAGAGCATATCTGTATGTAGAGCAAAAAGGCGTAAGGTTCATTTCCCACAAAATGAGATAGAAATTAGCAAATGCGCCCAGGAAAATCTTAAGGATAATGATGTTAGTTGGATTCAGGGGCCGCTAGGGAATGTAGAATTTGCTAAGATGAAGAAGCAGGATAATGTAGGTGAAGATGAGATATATTTAACCAATCGACTTATCGACCAGTTATTTGGAGCGCAAGCATCAAAGGGAAACGATTTTGAGAACCAACCTGTGCTTATATATCAATATGAAAGCAAAAACTATGGAGTAGGACAACCTACGGCAGGAATAAATGAGATTAGGGTCTCAACGGATCTTTTTACTAGCTTGGGAGAAGAAAAGGAAAAATATGATTACTTGCTCTATTCAGCAGATAAAGGCTCAAGAATGTATTTGAAGCTAGTGGACTATGGATCGGAGAAAAGACAAAGAGTTCTTATGCCTCGCTATTATAGAGTGCTTACGGGTATTGAGAAAGCTAAAACGGAAGATGCGGCTGAAAATAAAAAAGAGCAAAACGTAAAAATATTGAAAGTTCCAAAGCAAAAAAGCCAACTTACTTTAAAGGCAATGTGGAAGTGGATAGGGGAATTTGTCTTATCAAAATTTATAGGTTCCGTAGAATTTGACTTGGAGGTATGCTTTCCTAGAATTGCGGATGAAAATAATATGACAGCAAGATTGTCGGCTGATATGATGAAGCTATTAGGTGTTTCGGAGAATGACAAAATAGAGATACGCTTTGGAGAAAAGAAAGAAAGCGTGCGTGTATTGGAAATCACAAACGAGGACGATAAGCTTGGAGATAAAGATATGCTAGTGGGTATTCCCGCAGAAGCAAGAAGAGAGCTAGGGGCTTTCCCGGGTGATATAGTTAGCGTCCGACGTGACAAATGGTATACCTTTACGAGAAATATTAATCAACAGTTGTTTGCTATATTTGGAACAGTTTTAACCATTGTAACATTAAGTGAAGGGATGTTAATGAGAACGATATTGTGCGCAATATCTATTCCTTTTGTTATATATGTAACATTTGCGGAGGAAAGGGTTAAAGTTAAAAAATGCAAAAAATAAGTGGTTATATTATAGAAAAATATAATAATATGGCAGATGCATATACCTGTAGAAGGATGAAAGAGGAAGCCGAAAAAAGAGGGATTTCCATTCGGATTTTGGGAGTATGTGATAGCTCCATAACAGCAGACGGAATTTTTAACTTGGGAAGCAAGCTGGAAGCAAGGGATTTTCTGATAAACCGATATAAGGGCGGAAACATAAAGTCACAGATAAATACGCTAGTTAAAAGGCAGTATAATGAGCATGACATCTTTAGCAGATATGTAAATAAATACAATCAGGTAAAAGACTTGAAACTCAGCTGCTGCATCATTCCGGATTACATATTGACAACATTAGCAACAAATTATCAAGAAATTGTATCAGCCTTGGGGAGTCCTTTTGTAATGAAAGGCTTGGAAGGCTCTCAAGGAAATGAAGTTTTTCTCATTAGCAATGAAGGGGAATATGCTGAGTATAGAGAAAAGTGGAAGACAACAAAGGAATGGCTAATGGAAAGATTTATTGAGTCTAGCTATGGACGAGATATTCGATTTTATAGTATTCGTGGAGAAGTAATTGCATGTATGACTAGAGAAGCAGTGAGCGGCTTTAAGGCAAACGTTGCCCTTGGAGCAGAAGTCCGCAAACTGGAGATAAGCGAAGATATTCGCCAGACAGCTAAGGAGATCTATCAACAGACCCAGTTGGACTTTTTAGGAATTGATTTATTATTTGGCGAAGAAAAGCCCTATTTTTGCGAAATTAATGTAATGCCTGGAATTGAAGGAATGGAGAGGGCGACGGGAGTGAATGTTGCTGGGTGCATTATTGATACCATAGCGGAGGATTTCGAACGTTGAACAAAAAAGAGGCAGAGGATTTAGTATATAAGTCGTATCTAAAGGCAAAAAAGCATCAAAATTATAATGATAGTGATTCAAATAAAAGGACACCTGAATTATCAAGAAAAATGATAAGAGAAAAAGCAAAAACGCCATGTGTTGTGATTACTGGAAGTAAGGGAAAAGGCTCCGTTGCAAATATGATTTCGCAGATACTGCAGTCGCAATATAGAGTAGGATTGTTGACTAGCCCTCATATGGTAGATTTTTGTGAGCGATTCAAAATGAATGGCAAGGATATCTCGGATGAGGACTTTGTTAAATATATGAGTGCTATCAAACCAGAAATTGATGCAATTGAAGCTGAAATAGCAGAGAATGTATGCATTAGTCCCATTGGAATTCAGGTAGCACTTGGATTACAGTATTTTAACTGTGAGAAAACAGATTTTAATGTTTTTGAATGTGGAAAAGGTGCTAGGTACGATGATGTAAATAATGTGCTACATGAATACGCGGTAATTAATAGTATATTTTTAGAGCACACGCGGGAACTAGGAGAAACACTTGAGGAAATTGCAGCGGATAAATCCGACGTAATTACAGGAGAGCAGAAATGCGTTTACATTGCGCAGCAAAAACCTGAGGTATTAGAGGTTATTAAGAAGAGGGCAGAGGAAACGAAGGTTCCTCTAAAAGTCTATGGAGTCGATTTTAAAGCGGATAATATTCGCTATAGCCATCGAGGAATGCTTTTTGATGTTGTCGTAGAAGGGGAGGTATATAGAGACATTTCAATCCCTCTGCTGGGAGAACATCAGGCAAAGAACTGTGCGTTAGCAATGGCTTTATGTAAGGATGTTTTAGAAACAATCAATGTGGAAGCTATTAGACAAAAGTTAAATGAGCTTGAATGGCCAGGGAGGATGGAAGTAATTAGCAGCTTCCCATTTGTTATGTTGGATGCATGTATAAACCAAGAAAGTTGTGAAGATATAAGGCTGGTTATTAAGTATCTAAATCTTTCAAATATAACTTTAGTAGTGGGAATACCAAATGATAAGGATTATGCGGGCGTAGTTAAAAGGATGCAAGATTTAACTAAGAGTATAATTCTTACTAGATCACAAAATCCTCATTATGTGTTTACCTCGGTGCAGAAAGAAACTCTGGCCCAGCAAGGAATTGAGACACTATGGATAGATGAGCTTGAAGAGGCAATAGGTAAGGCAAAAGAAATTGGGAATCCGATAGTAATATTAGGAACAACAGCAATAGTTTCTGATGTAAAGAAGTTGCAATTGCGTGGAGACTTATAAAAGATAAGAACATATTAAAATATAGGGTTATAAGTGCCTTTCTGAAAGAGAGGTACCTATAACCCTATATTTTTATTGTTTCATGTCCCCGTAAATAGCGCCTAAGGAACCCGTGGCAAGGTAAAAACGTCCAAAGGTGCGGCAGTCGCCATCTATGCTATTGATATCACCAAACATTTGCTTGCTTGTGTTTATGCGTTCCCAGCTTGCACCTTGATTTAGAGAACGGAAGAAGCCATATTCTTTATCTAAGGTTCCGCAGATATATAGGGCCTTGTCTTCGGCAAAATAGTCACCACCTTGTCGAAGGATACCAAGACCTAAGCGATACACGGCATTTCCTGCGGCAGTAATTGGAGTAAGGCGGAGAGTATCTGCCGCAATATCATACGTCATTTTCCATAATCCATGTGTACCTGCGGCAATATATAGATTTCCTTCCTTGCCGGATTCTACCCGAATTTCGGTTTTGTTTGCACAATCAATTAGTCCAAAGTTAATTGCAGGGAAAGCTTTGGGAGTTTCCTTTTCGTGAAAGGAGGCTCCGCCATCTTTACTTATATAGACTTGAGAATTTTCGCCAAACCCATACATAAGGGAAGAGTTTACTCTGTCAGCATATACTTTGAGGAGTAAGGAGTTTGCTCTCTCGGTGGCGCTATTATTAATTTGGTTACCGTTTTTATCATAAACGGTAACTAATTTGAAGGTTTCACCCCCATCGCTGCTATGAAGAACAGCATCGATAGGAAGGGATATAATGTGAGCAACGGACCAAACAATATGCCTGCAATCGGGTGACATTGCAACCCAGCCGGAATTTACATTTGGGTTTTCAATATCATGAAGTAGCTGATCGGTTTTGGGAGAAAGTCCAAAAGGCATGGGTAGACGGCGGAAGGTCTTGCATTGATCGGTACTTAAAATAAGCCCACCCTTTGTTTTGCCAGTCCAATTTCCTCTTGGGGTAACAATAACTGTTTCAGGATAAAGATCTGAGAAATCGGCATTGATACAGGTTATGTATCGGTTTCCGTCAGAATCTGCAAAGGAATTATCGCAAGGTGCACTTAAGTCACGGAAAGCAAAACCGCCTAAATCTCCCAAAATATCAAGGACCTGAACCTCGCCGGAAGGAAGGCTGTAGATATTTAAATGAACGGTCTCTTCGATTCCATCACACCAATCGGAGAAAACGACAGTTTCCTCTGTAAAGTTATGAGAAACAAAAACTCCGGTGCCAGAATTAAACCATAATTCATCGGGATTAAATGGATTTAATTTTATATCACTTAGCCAATGAATTAGATTGTGACCACCATTGCATTCGGGACGCATATAAGGTGCACGAAACTCCATCTTTCCTATTTTTAAGTCCCAGAGGACAGGTTTCCAAGTGTTTCCATAGTCATAAGAAACAAAAATCATGTCGCCATCATCTTTACAAAGCGTAGAACAAGCAAGCATTCCTTCTTTTTGTGGACAAGAGGTGATACCACTAAAGCCATAATCTAACAATGGTGCACTTTCTTTATCAGGAGTAATGTCTGTAAAGGTAGAGATGTGTCCCTCTTCATCAAAGCTATAGCGAAGAACCTTTCCGGCAATTGTGTCACCGGAATCACAGCTATACCCGTTCTCAACAACATAGGAGCGTCTTCCTGTTACAGCTAACGTGATATATAAATAGGTACCGTCAAAGTCATAACGCTGCGCAACTAAGCCAGCTAAGCGTGAATCAGGAATGTCAAAGCTTTCAGGCATAGCAAGTGGAGCAAAAGAAGCTCCTTTATCATAGGAAATATATAAACTATGTCCACGAACGTGCTCTTTCTTATTAGCTAGTCCAGCAGTACCCGCAAGGATGGTATTGCCATCTTTAGATACCCAAACAAGAGTCAGCCACTCCTCGCCATTTATATCTAGCTTTTCCCAGGTTTCACCTAGATTATGGCTACGAAGAAGTCCACCTTTTTGACTGGCAAAATAAAGGGTATTGGAGTCAGAAGGGTCAACAACTAAGCGGAAGCCCGTGCCTCGGCCGTTAAGATTTCCATGTACTAAGGTTGGAATGGTGCGATAGGTAAAATGCTCGCCAAAATCATTAGAAATAGCGAGGGCACCAGTTTCCTGACCGTTTATTCCACTAGCAATATAGAGACTGCTAGGATTTTTTTCATCTAAAGCAATAGCGGTAGGATAAGTCTCGCTTAAATCATGCATGGTAACATGGGTATTAAGACTAGTCCAACGCTTGTCAGTATAAGAATAACGATAGGTTCCGCCAATATCGGTACGAATGTAAAGAATATCGGGAGTTTCCTTTGAAAATAGAAAGCCTGTGACGTAGCCACCTCCAGGGATAGGTAAGTTTTTATATTCATAAGGTATGGTATTGTGCATATGTATCCTCCATGTTTAACTTTGTAATATAAGGCTATTCTATAGGAGAATATGGAAAGGCACTACAGTTAAATTTAGTGATGTTTTGATGCAAAAAAAGAACGCTTTTATTGTTGATTGTGTACAAATGTAAAAGTGGACTTAAGAAAATACTAATAATACAACTATGGATATCGAGAAAAAAGTATGTTAAAATGAAACAGTGTATGCAGTACATAAAATAAAGTGTTAATGGGTATATGTGTATGAAAATTTTGATGTGTGGAACAATGGTCCCGGCAGAATATGAAGTTCAGATTGAACAATTATCAAACGCGGGGAATCGATTTAATATGAACTTCTGCAAAGCGCTTGCAGAAAAAAGAAAAGTGAAGTTTTTGTCCTATTTAGGAATGCCAGTTAAGCCAGAAGTTAGAGAAAATTTACTAAAGGAAAAAGGCAGTGGATGGGAAACTTCTTATTTTTTTACATCTAAATATAAGCTAAAGGGTACTTTGGCTTATATGCGTGCGATAAAAGAAGAACTAAAGGAATGTGAGTATTTAATTGCATATAATGCTGTTTACACATGGATATTTGCTCCGATTATAGCAAGGAGAATGAAAAAAAAGTCGGTGTTGATATTAGCGGATTATGCTCCTAAGGAATCATATACAAGTAAAATTCGCAAGCTCTATGCGAGCATACAGCTTTGGTCCACCAGAAGATATGACTATGTGGTAGGACTTTCAGATAATTCACGGTTATATTTAAAATCAGGACAGCAGTTTACGACTATGGAGGGTGGAATTGCACAGGGATTTTACGATTATTATGCAACGGAAAAAACTAGGACGGATGAAAAAGTATGTATTCAGTATTCGGGAATTTTAGAGTCGATTACGGGGATTGATCTTCTAATTCAAGGATTTACTAAAATACAGAATCCAAACTATATTTTAAGAATTAGCGGGAAGGGTGCTTTGTCTTCTTGGGTAGAAGAAATGTCAAAGCAAGATGCTAGAATACAGTATGTTGGCTGTCCTGCTTACGAGAAGTATATGGAAGGCTTATATGGAGCAGATATTCTTGCAAATCCAAGAAATATGCTGCTAGAAGAAAATGCATATAATTTCCCATCTAAAATTATGGAATATCTAGCCACAGGGAAACGTATTATTTCAACGAAATTTCCGGGCTGGGAGAGATATAAGGAACATATTGAATTCTGTGAGAGTTCATCAGAGGGAATCCAAGAAGCTATTGTTAAGGTAGCCGAAAGGATAGAAAATGGAGAACCGAATTCATTTAAGGAAAGACGAGAATTTGCGACAAGATTTATTTGGCAGAAGCAAATTCAAAGATTCTTGGAGTTTGTAGAAAAGATAGATTAGGAAAAATAAATGGAAAAGATGAAGAAAAGAGAGTGTCCACTATTTTTACTGCTAGCAATAATATTTTTTTCACAAAACGTGAAGGCTTTTGATCAACTTACAACGGTATATTGGTATCGGACAAGAAACTATGCACAATTGCTTATATTGCTGATACTTGTACTTTATATAGTAGTAAAAGGATATGTAAATAGCAGACAGCTATTGATATATCTTGTTTTTGTATCAAGTATTGCCTTTGGGGTGTTTGTTCATAATGATTTTATGGGTATCTTTTGGATACTAGATTGCACTAGGGCATTTTTATTAGTTACAATATTTGAGGAATATAGTATAGCTGAAAAATTTGAAAAAATAATGTTTGTAGTATGTGGGGTCTATAGTGGCTTATATCTTGTTGCAATCTGCTATTTAGATATTTTAAAGACACCAATCTATACATTTTTGGAAAGTACACGTTTGGTTTGGAACCATGCGTCTTTGTATGAACAATATAAAAATGGAACGGATTCACTACGTTCTTATGCTTTTTTTCGAGAACCAGGTGTGTATCAAATGTTTATTATTTTAGCCATCGTAATAGAACTTTTTGTAATAGAAAAGTTTCGCTGGTGGCACGTAGGACTATATATGTTTGCGATTTTGGCGACGCGTTCTACCACAGGGTATATGTGTCTCCTTTTGGTTATGCTAATGACGGCGTTGCACTTCATGAAGAAAAATAGAAAAACAATACTCTGTATTATGGGCGCGTCTGCAGTGGGAGGAATTCTAGTACCAACTATGTTGGGGAGTATACTGGCCAAATTTACTGCCACAGGGGTGCAAAGCCATTCATGGTTATCTCGTTTAGCTTCAGTAGTAACAAATATTTATTTTTGGAAGCAAAGCCCTTTTATTGGAATGGGTCTTTCCTATATAAATGAAAATTTTGAAACGGTAAACAGAGTAGTGTTTGGTCTACAGGCTGGGACGCTCAAAATTAAGGATAATACAAATACGGTACTACTATTTTTTGCCGCATATGGAACGGTTGTCGGAATTATGTTTTTGATAGGAACATTTGGATGGTGTAAGGCAGTTGCAAAAAGCAACTTACAGACATTAATTTTATTTGTTACTTTAGTATTTTTATATGCAGGAGAAGCTGTAAATGGTACATGCTACCCATATATTTTGTTTTTTATGGGGATGTTCTATTTAGGTGATAATATGCACAAAAAGAGAGTAGAGGCAAAAGAATGATTTCAGTTATTACCGTATGCTTTAATGCATATAAAGAAATTGAAAAAACAATAAAATCTGTATTAGAGCAGAAGAGTAAAGCATATGAATATATTTTTGTTGATGGGGCATCAAAAGATGGAACATTAGACGTTATAAATAAATATATACCTGAATTTCATAAAAAAGGAATCACTGTTAAAGTGGTTTCAGAACCTGATAAAGGGATATATGATGCAATGAACAAGGGAGCAAAAAAGGCACAAGGTAACTGGATTAATTTTCTGAATGCTGGAGATTGCTATCATGATGAGAATGTTTTGCAGGTAATAGAGTCATATTTAGATGATAATAAGGCGGATATAGTTGTTGGTGAAATTGTGTACCTTGAGGGCTATTTGGGAAGAAGGTATAGGCATAAAGAATTAAACAGCATCACAGAAGAGATGATTTTTTGCCATCAAGCAATATTTGCAAATAGAAAGTTGTTTGTAGAAAAGTTGTTTAATGTTGAATATAGATATAGTGCCGATTATGATTGGATTTTATACATGTATTTGAAACAATATAGAATTTTGTGTATAGATGCAATTGTAGCT
Organism: Lachnospiraceae bacterium; assembly: GCA_031554725.1. Lineage (GTDB taxonomy): Bacteria > Bacillota > Clostridia > Lachnospirales > Lachnospiraceae > JAVBUZ01. The sequence goes on from JAVBUZ010000227.1 coordinate 11,211, forward strand.
GATTATGATTCGGAGGGGCTCTCGTATCAAAATAGAGTGAAGACATTAGCAGAGAAAGAAAATATTAGAATTGCACAAGGTGTTTGCACAACTTTACAAACAGAAGACGCAAAAATTAGTTGGAGATATAAAGTCTATAAGATAATTGCGACCAATAAATTATTAGCCTTAATATATTATAAAATGGTTTCGAAAAGAAAACCGGATGTATATTGGAACAACCAGTAGTTTTGTAGAAGTGAAGTATTGGAAACTTGAAAGAATATAGGAAAACCTATGGAAAGAAAGATAAAAGTAATTACCATTAACTGGACAGGGAAAGACGGAAGTATTGTAAGCTTGATACGTGATATCGAAGAAAAAACGAAGGATAGCTGTGAATATTATCATTGCTACCAAGTGGGAGAAAAAAGTTTTGCAAATAACTATTTAGTTGCTTCATGGAACGTTACAAGAGTATATTATTTACTAGCGAGAGTTTTTGGCGTGAAATATGGAATGGGGACATTGCCTACACTGAAGCTGTTAAAACATATTGATAACATAGGACCGGATGTAATACATGTTCATTGCCCTAATTTTTATAGTATAAATTTGTACATGCTGTTTAGGCACTTAAAAAAGAAAAAGTACCCTGTTGTTATAACAAATCATGCTGAATTTTTTTATACGGGAAATTGTGCGCATGCATTTGAATGTGAAGGATATTTGGCAGGATGTAAGAAGTGTAAGATGGTTTTTGACTCAAAGCATAAATATTGGATAAATAGAACTCATTATGAGTGGAAGAAGATGAAAAGGGCATTATGTGATGCAGAGTATTTTGAAATGACGGTGGTATCGCCGTGGCAATATAAAAGAATATGTACCTCGCCACTCACTGAGAATATAAAAGTGAAAATTATAGAAAATGCAGTAAACACCAGTATATTTAAGAAAGAAGTAGTTGATAGAAAGCAAATATGTGAAGGTGAAAAATTTCAGTATAGAAAGATAATATTAAATGTTACATCAAATTTTTCAAATGATAAAAGTGACGCTAAGGGTGGGTATTACTTTATTCAGTTAGCGAAGGCGATGCCAGAGCATGTTTTTTTAGTTGCGGGAAATACGAACTTAAGTGAACCGTATGATATGAGTGATAATTTAATTCTCCTAGGAAACATTAGCGAGCAGCAAAAGCTTGTAGATTATTATAACATTGCAGACTTAACGGTGCTAACAAGTAGAAGGGAAACCTACGGAATGGCATGTGCAGAAAGCTTGGTATGCGGAACACCAGTGGTCGGATTTGAAGCTGGTGGGACAGAGAGCATTGCTATAGATAGGTATAGTGAATTTGCTAAGTTCGGTGACATAGATGGACTTATATTACTAATTAATAAGTGGATTGATAAAAAAGATACTCTGAGTGACGAAATTGCAATAGAGGCAGAAAAAAGATATTCAACAGATAGAATGGCAAGAGAGTTTTTGGAACTTTACCAGGAATGTGCATATAAGAATGTGAAGTAGCGGGTAAGTAAAAGGAGTTTTGAGATGAAAGTAGTTCATTTGGTTACAGTTAATAAAGGTGGTGCTTATAGGGCTGCTGATAGAATTAATAGAGCCTTAAGCCAGTGCGTGTCATCAATGGTAATAACAAGCAAAGATGTCCATATAAACAAATTATCAGTGCTAGTACGAAAAGTTTGGCATAAAGTTTGTTTGCATTTTCCATTAGGAACCCAAAGAACAGAATACTACTTTAATAATGATTTAGAAACTATGCCTATTAAAAAAATGCACCAGATAAAGGACGCAGATATTATTCATTTGCATTGGATTGCAGATGGGATGATTAATTTGAGTTCATATAAAAAACTGACAGAGATGGGAAAACCGATAGTGTGGACCCTACATGACATGCATGCGTTTACAGGAGGATGTCATTATAGTGATGGATGTGAGAAATATAAAAGCCAATGTAATGAGTGTAACCAAATAGATAGTAGGAAAAAACATGATTTTACAACCTGGAACCAAGCACGAAAGAAAAAGGGGCATAAGAATGCCAATATGGCGGTGGTTGGATGTAGCAGATGGATTACGGAGTGCGCTAGAAGTAGTGCCATAATGAATGGAAAACAATGCACAACAATTGCAAACTGCATTGAAACAGAAGTATATAAACCATGTGAGAAAAGCTATGCAAGAGATCGGCTGGCTGTGGACTTTGGAAATAAAAAGGTAATTGCATTTGGTGCAATGAATTCCACAACGGATAAAAGGAAAGGCTATCAGTATTTAAAACAAGTGCTGATGAAATTAGATTCGGACAGGTATGCATGCTTCATCCTTGGAGAAAAGGTTGAAAAAATTGAAGGAATGCAAATACATACAATTGACTACTTGAATGATGATTATTCGTTAGCGTTATTCTACGCAGCCGCAGATGTGTTCGTAGCACCTTCGCTAGAAGAAAACTTGGCAAATACAGTTATGGAAGCACTCTCATGCGGAACGCCAGTTGTGGCATTTGATATTGGTGGGATGCCAGATATGATAAAAAAGGGGTATAATGGATATTTAGCGCAGCCATTTGATGTTGATGATTTAGCAAAAGGAATATGTGAATGCTGTGAGAACGATGAATTAGGAAAGAATGCAAGAGCATATGTGCTTGAACATTATAACTTCAATCGTATTGCAGAAGAATATATGGATGTATATAAACTATTATTAGGTGAAGTGGAAAAGAAAAATGAAGAATTTTAAAATAAAGTGTGTATATTTGAAAAACCAAATACTTTATAGACTTAAATATCTTAGATGTTACCTGCCAGAACGGCGTAAGGCGGTACAGGAATACCCAACGACAATACAGTTACCAATAACCTATTTGTGTAATTTTGACTGTGTGATGTGCGGGATGAAGGGTTTGATTAAAAAGCCACACTTTACGCCAAAAGAATTAGCAACTATTTTGCAGGACGAATTATTTAAGAACGTTAAGTCAGTAGGGTTAAATGGTGGTGAACCATTTTTGAGAGATGATTTAGTAGAATGTATAGAAACTATTGTGGATAAAATTCCGTCCTTAAAAGAATTTTATTTTATTTCAAATGGATACTTTACAGACAAAATATTAGGAAAGCTGTCTGATATTAAGAAATTATGTGATAAAAAGGAAATAAAAGTTAACATATCTATTTCGGTTGATGGAATAGGAGATATGCAGGATTTTATGAGAGGCAGAAAAGGTGCCTGGGATAATGCACTGCAAACAATGCAAAAAATAAAAGAAGATAAGAATAGTTATTGTGATTATCTCAATGTTATATGTACAATCACAAAATATAATATATATCGAATAGAAGAAGTTGAATGTTGGGCAAAAAAGATTGGAATAGATGTTGCATATAATGTAGCTACAGAAAATGTTAGAATAGACAACTATGAAAAACTAGAAGATTTTACAATATACAATGATGAAGAAGCAAGAAGAATGACTATGGAATTTTTCTATAAAAAGGCTATGACGGAAAACTCAATGCGTTATTTTGCCATATATCTTTTTGTGAAAGATCATAAGAGATATGCTTCATGTGACTGTGCAAGCAAGGGGTGGGTAACCTTAACGCCAGATTCTCAAATAGGATATTGCGCGACTCACAGCAAAAATTTAGGGAATGCACAGGAAGAATCAGCATACCAGATTTTTCAGCGTAATACACCATATTTGAATGAGCTAAAAACAGAAAAATGCGAAGGATGTTCGCACTATATGTATGGTTTAAATCATGAAGGATTACGTATGTATTATAAAGATAAACTAAGAAACATTCTTTAGAAGGAGCAATTATGAATATATGCATAGTAGGATGGTATGGGACGGAAACGCTAGGCGATCGTGCTATATTGGATGGGATATTGGCAGTTTTCAATCAAATAGCGGGAGAATATACATGCCATTTGGGAAGCTTGAATCCCTTTTTTACCGAACGCACATTATTAGAAGATTATTCAATATATAAGAAAACATCCCCAGGGTGTCAGATTAAATTGTTTGATGAGAAGTCTACAAAAGAAATGAGAGAAGCTGTTGCAGATTCAGACTATGTTATAATGGGTGGCGGTCCGATAATGGATTTGGCAGAGATGAGAAGCCGAGAAAGCAAATGAGAACGGATGCATAAACCTGCTCGTTTCCAGCCCTAGTCCGAATCGAATATGACCATATTTTGGGATACTTGGGTGCCTCACCGATCCGATTTCTGCAGTGTTATACAAAAAAAAGCTTTGTTTTCACTCTCCTTGGTTAAGGCCTTTTCTTATGATGAA
>JAVBUZ010000016.1:0-6326 GCA_031554725.1 Lachnospiraceae bacterium
ATTATCAGGCAATCATAGATAGCATCAGAAAGGCAGCACCCACAGCAAAGATTTATATGGGACTGCCGGCACCTGTAATGCAATGCATCTGGCGTCGTCATCAAGAGAAATATCTACAAATGCTTATGCCTTACTATAAACAGTTGGCAGAGCAGAACCCTGATATTCAGATAATTGATGTACATCAGGCATTTATGGATTTAGGGGATGAAAATAGATTAGACTACTATTTAGAAGATATGTTACATCCCAATCCCAAGGGTCTTGAAGTGATTGCACGGACAGTGTGTGAAGCAATAGTGAATAATTAAGAAAGAAAAGGCATAATCGATGATGATTATGCCTTTTTTGGTGCACTTTTGATGCACATAATTTGCTAGACTTACACTAAGGAAAAGTATGGGGAAAGGAGACCAAACTATGAAAAAACGCATGAAGACAAGTTTTGTTAGAAATTTTTGGCTATGTCTTTTGACAGTAGCGGTAATCATAGTGCAGTGTGAAGGAATTCACATTGGCTCTTTTTCGTGGGATGGAATCGGAACCTTAGAAGTCGAAGCAGCGGAATATTGGGAAGCTTTTACACCCATAACAGCAAGCACAACAGGACTTTCACTAAATACAGGTACCTATAAAGTAACATCGAATATTGAAATATCCAATTCTACAGCAGGTGGAAATGGAATTACCATAAACGCAGGACAAACAGTAACTATCTATATTAAGGCAGGCTATACCTTGACGGTAACAGGCGGAATAGGAAGTGCTAGTACTGGCGGTGGAGCAGGAATATATTTACCTTATAATGCTACACTTATTATTCGTGGTGGCGGAAAGGTAGTGGCTACTGGCGGAAAGGCAGGCGTAGGTAGTACAGGTAGCGTTGGTACTAGTGGTTACCTTTCTAAAAGTGGTAATGGTTATTTTTATGGTGGCGACGGTGGAAAAGGTGGTAACGGTGGCGGCGGAGCGGGAGCTGGCATTGGAACCAAGGGCGGAACTGGCGGAACCGGCGGCGGCGGTGGAGCAGGAGCACCTAAATATTCTTGTAACTATGGAAATGATTACCCCGGTTCAATAGGAACAGCAGGCGGGGCCGGTGGTACTTCGGCAGCTATGGGTATATTATATGTACTAGATACCGCACAGGTAACTGGTATAGGTGGGGCACAAGCTACAAATGGAGGAGGCGGATCTGTTTCGGGATCCACCTATGATGATAAAGGAAGTGGATGGAAATACTATTATACCGCAGCCCTAGGTGGTGGCGGCGGTGGCGGTGGCGGCGGAGCTGCTGGCAGTGGTATAGGAAGTGGCGGTCCCGGCGGCGGCGGAGCAGGCGGCGGCGGTGGTGGTGGCACTTATGTAGCCAGCTCTTGGTATTATCCCAATGGATATGGTGGCCTTGGTGGTACGAATGGAAGTGGAAGCGGAACAGGTAACACAGGAACAAGATCTTCATCGTGCCCGAATGGTTACACAACCACAACATATGCAGGCAGAGCTGGTAGCGGCGGCGCGGCAGGTGTAAAGGGTGGTAACGGAACCATATACACAGCACCGAGCGCGAAAGTAACAGGTAATGCTACAAGTATAAGTCAAAAGGCATCTGTTACAATTACCTATGACGGCATGGGTGGCACAATTGGTGGTAAGACCACGGCTACTCAGATAAAATATGGTGGTGCACCAGAATATCTAATCGGTGATGGTTTGGTTTGCTATGGACATACCTTTAAGGAATGGTCTACTCTACCGATGGGTGGAGAGGGTGAAGCTACCTATGCAGCAAATAAAGCATATACAGAAGATAAAGATGTTTTCCTTTTCGCACAGTGGACACCAAAATCTTATGAATTAACATTAAATAATCAAGGTGTTCCGAACGCAAAGGCGACACTTACCTTTAATTCTAAATTCCCAGAGCAGGTTTCCATTCCAGAAAGAATCGGCTATGAATTTAGAGGATATTTTGAAAAGGCTAATGGAGTAGGCGAAAAATACTATAATGAAATGGGTGAAAGAGCTTATCCTTATGCATGGACTCAGGATAATGGTGGAACTATTTACGCTTATTGGATTAAAGGGCAGAACACACTCACGATTGACCTAAATGGTGAGGGTGCAACTTGGATAGATGCCAATAAAAAGGCACATACATATAAGGAAGACGAATCCGTAGAATTTGAGCAATATGGAAATACAAAAATGACCATTTCAGAACCGAAAAGAGAAGGGTATATTTTTATACAATGGAAAATGACCGGTGATGGTGGAGAACTAAATGGAAAAACCTATACTTTTGACATCGGATCTCCAGTAACGCTACAAGCAATTTGGGGACCAGTGCCTATTACAAGCTTTGATAAGGCAGAAACTCAAAAGGAAGTAGTCGCAAAGGATGAATATGCTACGGATTTAAGCTGTGTTGGTGAAAAACTGGTAGAAGACAAGGAAAAAGGAATTACGGCACAGGAAATGATAGAAGCAGCAGAAATGGGACAAACCATCGAGGTTACCCTAAAAGTAGCAGATACCAGTGCAAATGCAGCAAATGGCGCTAGTGACATTAAAAAGACTGCGCAAGGAGAAGCGGTTCAATTTTTTGATATCTCTGTAATAAAGACGATTAAGGAAGCAGATACAGTTGTAGAGACAACTATATTAAATGAGATTCCGACTTCTGTAAAAGTAGTTATACCAATCACAGGGGAGCTTGAAGGAAAAACAGGATATGCGGTTTATCGTTATCATGATGGAGAGGCAGAAAGACTTTCCATAGATTCCAGAGCAGAAGAATATTTTGAAGTTACAGAAGAAAACATTATAGTATATACAAGAAAGTTTTCTACCTATGCAGTAGTAATCAATGAAATATATATAAGAGATGTGCGCCAAGAAAAAAATAAAGGAGCACTTGATGTACAGGGTAAAATTTTGCAAGGCGCAGATGCGAAATATAAACTAGATATTTCTTGGGGAGCCATGACATTTGACTTTGAAACAGGAAGATATTGGGATGCCGAAAAGCACGCATATGATGGCGAGAAAATAGACGTTTGGAAAGCCGAAGGCTTTGAGGATGGTAATAACAGGGTTGTGGTAGCCAATCATTCCAATGCTAGTGTATATCTAGATTTTACAGCTATTTCTGAAATGGATACGGTGGACTTTGTAATAAAAGTAGAAAATGAACAGCAAGCAGAGGATGCAGAAAATCTATTTTTATCTAAAGTGCCAAATGAAGGTGCCAGTGCACCAGAAAGAGAAGTCTTTTTAAGAATTATAGGTGTACCGACAACGGCAGAAATGGCTAGAATGAAACAAGATAGATATACCAAAGTAGGTAGAATCATTGTAACAGTGACTCCTGATAGTCAGGAGGATGCTCTTACTCCAAGAAAATGATAGTAAGAATGAAAGAGGGTAGTTAACACTACCTTCTTTTTTTATGTGCTGTTTATCAAATGTTTATAATCTTTCATAAATCAGTTTAAGGTAACTGCTTAGAATAAGTGTAAAGTAAGAAGAAAATAAAGGCAATTGATTTAGGAGGAGCATGGAGAATGAAGAAAAGAGTAATTATTGGAGTAACATTATTGGGCGTGGTTGTCATTGCAGGCGCTTTTGTGAACAATACGAATAAGAAAATTAGCGCAGTTCAAGCGGCAATGCAAAACATGCAGACAGATGAAGTAAGTGTACGTTCCTTAATAAAGAGTGTTGGTGCAACGGGAACGGTAGTAAGTGTAAATTCAAAAGATGTATCGGTAGCACTTTCCAATACGAAGGTTAGTGAGGTTTTAGTGGAGGTTGGCGATGAGGTATCTATAGGCGAGAAGATTGTTGTCTTCCATACAGAGGATATTGAGGATAGCCTTTCTACTGCACAAAAATCCCTTTCTACAGCCCAGCAAAAAAATAGTATATCTATGGAAGAAGCAAAACGAAAGGTTGAGGATGCGCAAAGAACCGAAAGCTATCAGTTAGATGCAGCTAAAACGAAGGTGGAAACCACGTATAATGATTATAAAACAGCGATGAATAACTATAATTCAGGAAATGATACATTAGATACACTAAGAAATAGCGAAAATGAGTTATATAATCTATACCAAACCAAAGCGACAGAACTAAAAGCTGCTCTGCAGAAATGGGAAGAGGCTAAGGCAACAGTTTCAAACGGAGATGCAGGGATAGAAGCCTTGTGTAAAGAGGCAGAGGCTACATATAATGCAACAAATACGGCTTATAAAGCAGCAGAAAGTAATTACCTTGCCAAGGTAAAGGAAAGAGAACAGCAACAAAATGCAGTAGATACTTTGTGTAAACAGTACAACACTGCTGCAAATACCTATAATAACGCAGTTCTTGACTATAACAATACGGAAGCATCACAGGCAAGTAATGTTGCCAGTGTAAAAAACAATCAAAAAACAACAAGTCTGAATATCAATACAGATACAGAAAAGCAGCAGATAGAAAAATACCAGGAACAACTTGAACTAGGTATACTTACATCACCAATGAATGGGGTGGTTACTGCTGTTAACTATCAAAATGGAAGCACCTATAATGGAGGAACTATTTTAACGATTCAGGATTGTTCTTCCTATGAAATTGAAGCACAGATAGGTGAGTATGATATTAGCGATGTCCAGCTGGGACAAGAGGTGCTAATAAAAACCAATGCTACAGGCCAAGAGGAATTAAAGGGAGAAGTTATCTTTGTTTCTCCAACAGCAACCAAAATTGCTGGTACAACCTCAAGCAACCCTACATATTTGGTGCGCATTGCTGTTCTGTCAGAAAATAATAGATTAAAGCTAGACATGTCGGCTTCGCTATCAATTATTGTGGAAAGCCATGATAACGTATACACCGTACCATACAATGCAGTGGAAGAAGACAGTGACGGAAACCATTTTATAACGGTAGTGGTAGAAGGTGAGGAAAATAAAAAGATATTTGTAAAGATTGTTATGGAAAGTAACTATTATACGGAAATAGAATCTGATGAAATACATGAGGGATTACAAATTTATGTGGAGCCAGAGGATTTGGCCCAAGAACAAAGTATGTTCCAAATGCGAGGTGGATTTTAAATAATGGAGAATAAAAAGAGCAAAGTAATTCAATTAGACAATATTACAAAAAACTTTTATATAGGAAAGCCTAACGAGCTCCAAATTCTAAATGGGATTACACTAGACATAGACAAAGGTGAGTTTGTATCCGTAGTAGGAGCTTCTGGTTCAGGTAAAACAACGCTCATGAACATCATTGGTTTATTAGATCGACCAACAACTGGAACCTATATTATTGATGATGTAAATATTGCAGAGGCTAAGGATAAAGACCTTTCTTTTATCCGAAATCAAAAGATTGGTTTTGTATTTCAGACATACAATCTTGTTTCCAAAACCAATGCCTTGAAAAATGTAGAGCTTCCCATGCTTTATGCGGGGGTGCCGAGAAAAGAAAGAACCCAAAGAGCCATGGAATTATTAGAACTGGTGGGAATGAAGGATAGAATGAAGCATCTTCCAGAGGAGCTATCGGGTGGACAAAAGCAAAGAGTAGCGATTGCCCGTGCTATGGCAAATACTCCTGCTATTATCCTTGCAGATGAACCCACAGGTGCTTTGGACTCAAAAACAGGAAGAAGTGTTATGGATTTATTTCATAAGCTAAAACAAGAACAGGGAAAAACAATTGTCCTTATTACGCATTCCAGTGAACTAGCATCAGAAACGGACAGAATTATAACGATAAAGGATGGAGACATCATTGGTGAGCAGCTAGGAGGAAGGAGAGCATGACTTTATTTATAGAAAATATTCGATTGGCATTCACTAGCCTTTTGGCAAATAAGGCAAGAGCGCTATTAACCATGCTTGGTATTATTATCGGTATCGCCTCTGTTATTGCGATTATGACAGTGGGTAATTCCTTAACCTTGTCAGTATCTTCCTCGATGCAGTCTATGGGTGCCAATAACATTTCTGTTTCTTTGCAACAAAAATCTGCAGAAACAGATGAAAGAGAAAACGGCATTGTATTTGGAACCATAGAAAAAACAGCCACGGTCACTGAGGAGGATTATATTACGGACGAGATGATATATTCTTTATTAGAAGATTTTCCAGAATCAATAGAAGCTATTTCGGCTAAAGAATCGGTGGGAAATGCGGAAGTGACAGTGGGAAGTAAGACTGTAAAAATTAGCATTACAGGTGCTAGCCAAGGCTACTTTGTTGCCAATGAGAAAAAGATGCTTAGTGGAAATCTTTTTTCAAGCGATGAAGCGACTAGTGGGAAAGCGG
>JAVBUZ010000061.1:0-42075 GCA_031554725.1 Lachnospiraceae bacterium
TTAGTGCGTGTCTTGGCATCCTCCTCAAAAAGTATGGGAGTCACATATTCTTTTGGCTTATAGGGTTCATAAGCCCGATACGCTCTTGCGTTAATATACTCATGGTCTGTTTCTGAGGTAGAAAATGACACGCCATTGGCATACTTCGGATAGGCAAAAAAGGGGCCTAGCTCACATAAATGTTTATTTTGCTTTTGGTTTCCAATTTGGTTAATCACCTTTATGATCGCGCTATTTCCATAAAAGTCCATATCTGTAGCGCCTGCCTGAGTCCAATCTACATTTTCCTCACCGTATCTGCCTATCAAAAAAGCTTCCTCTGAAAGCATCAGATCAAATAGCTTGAAAACAGCTTCTGGATTTTTACAGCTTGACGTAATAACCCCTGCTGGTTTTGGCAAAGGAGTTTTTACTACTGTATATCCCCCACTACTTAGTCCAGTGATAGGTGCCACATACACAAAATCATGCATTATATCTCTATTTGACTGAAATATTACATCCGTAATTAACCCACTTGTAAAGCCACCAATAAGATGATCTGGATTATTTGCTAACCCCGCAAGTCCACTATGTCCCAAAGTAAACTGAAATGGACTAATTAGCCCCTCGTTATAAAGCCCTCTAAGATATTTCATTGCCTCACGCCATTCATCTGTTATGGGTGCAAAACCCACCGCACCATCTTCAATAAATAAATAGGAATTTTCTGGGTCACTATAGACAAAGGAATTAATAATAAAATGGAAGCATTGCTCACTCATAACATCATTACAGCCTACCAAGGGAATTTCATCCTGCACCCCATTGCCATTTGGGTCCTTGGTTTTGAAAGCATACAGTACATCCCGAAGCTCCTTAGTGGTTTGAGGGATACTCATCTTCAATTCTTTTAACCAGGTCTGATTTAGCCACAACACCTGAAAATTAGTTTGAGACATAGACAAGTCAAACCCTGGCATATAGTAAATATTTCCATTAGGTGATTCCATCAAGGATTTCAAGTTATAATCTGCATACTCATCAAAAATAGCATTTAAATACGTTGACCCTTCGATATATTCATTTAGCGGAATAATATATCCCTTTTCCCCTAACTCTTGTAAAACCAAGCTATAGTCTGCATCACTATTGTCTAATATTGAGAAGAAAGCATCTGACTTTACATATTCTGCTTCAAACATTGACCTAAGATAATCAGCGTTATATGGCTCATAAAGAATCTTAAAGGTTATCGATAACCCCGTTTGTTCCTCTAACCACTTCTTATAATAATTGGTATCTATATTTCGGATATTCTCATTGTAAGGTATGGAGATTACAATTTCATCACTTTCTTGTGGGACATAGTTCATATATATCAAAAAGCTTACAGTAAGTATTACAAAACCAAGGACGCCAATTAGTATCATTTTTACTTTATTCATTTTGTCCTCCGCTCCCAGCCACTGGCGGTATTGTTATTGTTACTGCAATTCCTCCAAGCTCACTATGGTTTACTCTTAGTTGTCCTGCACCTTCATAATAATGGTGTAATCGGTTTTTAATATTTAATAGGGCAATATTTTCATATCCCTGTACCTCAGGAAACGGAGCATCCAATTTATCACAAAGTGCAGTCAGCTCCTCCTGCATCATTCCTGCTCCGTTATCACTTATGATAAATTCAATAAAATCATTACATAATTTAGCTTTTATGGAAATAAAACAATTAGAATCCATTTCCTTAAAACCATGCATAACAGCATTTTCAATAATCGGCTGTAAAAGCATACGGGGCATACTATAACCCATAAGATGACCATCGAAATCAAAATCAACCTCTAGCTTATCATCATATCTTGTGTTCATAATAAGAACATAATCCTCTAAAATATTATATTCTTCCCATATATCAATAAGCTCGTCCTTATCGTAGGCGTACCGAATAAGCGACGTTAGTCCCAATGCCACATTTGTAGATTTTTCAAGCTCCTCTTGCTCTACTAAAATTCGGATTGCATTAAGCGTATTAATTGTAAAGTGGGCATTAATCTGTTTTTTCAAAGAGAACACAAGTGCCTTTTGCCTTTCTATCTCGGCAGTTTTTGCTCGTAGCTGTGCACTTTTTATTTCGTTATCTTGTAGCAAAAAGCGTCGGTTTAGCATTCCTGAATACTGAATAAGAACAAAGCCAAATACTGCTGCTGTTATGAAAGCTACAATTGAAAAAAAGACCACTGACGCATTCATATATCCTGCATCAGCCGACACTAAAATCTCAAAGGGGGTAATTCCAAGTCGGCTACTAATAACAAGTCGTTTGGATGAATCAGCAAGAAATACATCTATTTTATCCGTATTTGCTGTAATAATTTCTTCATTTGCCTTTATAGCTATTAATAGCGCTCCTGCTTGATCATAAGCACGCATAATTTCCAGAATTTTTTCTTCCTCTGCAAGAATTACTGCTGCACCTGCTTTATCAGAATCAATAGGAATTGAATCTACATACCCTATGTACTTATGCCCTTCTAGCTCCACCCCTAAATGACTTGGCAATTGGGCAGTTGAAATGATACTGGCCAAGTGTGAACAGGATTTGTTACTAATTTTACCAAGTAAACGATAATATTTGTTGTCCCCATTATAAATAATAATATTTTCTGCAAAACCAGAATTTATCATGCTGGTATGAATAGAGTTGGTTATCTTTTCTGCTAGTGGATAAAAAAGGCTTATATCCTCTTGTGTAACAAGTTCTTTCACATTCTCATTGCGCGCAAGACCATAAGCCACGCTCTCTGCCTGCGAAAATTCCCCTCCCAGCCGTTCTATAATCTGATTTGCTGCCAATGTCATTTGAGACTTTGTGTTACCCGCTATGTGACTAGAAATGATAAAATAAAAAATAATCCATATAGCTAAAATAATTGCGAAAAGCACAAATGATATAACCCATATTCTATCTTTTGTGTTTTTCTTAATCATAGAACATCCCCCATGCTCTCCTCTCGATATTGAGAAGGAGACTTTCCGAAATGAATCTTAAAGACTTTACCAAAATGATAGTAGTTAGGATAGCCGCAAAAAGAAGCAATCTCCTTTAAAGGCATGTCCGTCTCACGTAGCAGACGGCTTGCTTCCCTCATTCGAAGATTCGTAATAAATATTGTAAGTGTTGATTGGTAATGCTTAGCAAAAAGATCACATATATAGGTCGGATGTATATTAAACCGATTGCTTAAATCATTAAGTGAATGCTTTTTGTTATAGTTTTCTGTTACATATGCAACGATATCATCAAAGCCCTTTGACTGCGTTGTGACATAATGAATCGAAGGGGTCTGATGATGCTTGCTTGCCAGCTTTCGGCTAAGTGCCTCAAGCACAAGGGCGGCACTATTGCTCTCTAGTGGTTTTAAAATATAGTCAAACCCACCTAAGTGAAAAAACTCTCGCGACGCTACAAACTCCCCATATGCAGATAGCATAACTATCTCCAATTCCAGAGGATAGTTTCTAAGCTGTCTGATAAGCCCTATTCCATCGAGTCCAGGCATTTTTAAATCACAAAATACAACGTCTGGTTTTTTCATTAAAATTTCATCCAGCGCTGCTTGAGAATTGGTATGAAAGCCTATCACTTCAAAACCGTTTTCAAGCCACGAAATGGAGGTAATAAGATTATTAATTGCAATTTTTTCGTCATCAACAATATAAACACTATACAAATATGTACCCTCCCACTAGGATTGTTATTGCATAGTGTACCATAAAGTCAGATTATTGTCAGCAATGCCTACACTGGTTACATAATTCCCGCCAGCACCACACTTGCCATGATTCCCGACGCCATAGATATAAGCGCTCCTGTGAGTGTGAATTTTGTCTTCGTTACCTTTGCTGCCATAAAATATACACTCATGGTGTAAAAAATGGTTTCTGTGCAGCTCATCAAAATAGATGTTAACATTCCTGCGTAGGAATCTGGCCCATGGGTTTTAAATATATCAAGAACCAAACCTGTTGCCGCAGAGGATGAAAACATCTTAATAAAAATCAGTGGCACCACATCTGCTGGAATTCCAATATTTTCTGTGAACCTGCCAAATAAGCCTCCAAAAAACTCCATAAATCCGGATGCACGTAGCACCCCTACTGCAATCATAAGCCCAACTAAGGTTGGCAAAATCTGCACTACTGTCTTTAATCCACTTTTTGCCCCTGTTATAAACTCTTCATATACCTTTACCTTTGAAACAATTCCGTAGCCTATAATATAAAAAATCAGGACTGGAATAATAATATTTGAAATATTTGCAAATGCATTCATAAGCTATCTCCCCAAGCCTCTTGTTGTCATTATATGCTCTTCTGTTTCAGAATAATTCCTTCCTTATTTTATAAAGACTGCTCTACAAAGAAAAAGGTGGCAATTTTGCAACCTTCGTCCTTCGTCTTCCTATTATGATATAATTTAAAAAACTATGCACGAGGAAACCACCTATGAAAACTATATTTATTGTTGATGATAATGACACGAATCTAATGGCCGCCAAAACCGCCCTAGATGGCACCTACCGGACCTTTGCCTTACCATCTGCTGCAAGGATGTTCAAGCTAGCTGAAAAAATTATTCCAGATCTTATTCTATTGGATGTTGATATGCCTGAAATGGATGGCTTTGAAGCAATGCTGATATTAAAAGAAGATGAAAAGCTCAAGTCTGTTCCGGTTATTTTTCTAACGGCGAAGAATGATGCCGAATCAGAAATACATGGTTTTGAAATGGGAGCACTTGATTTTATTAACAAGCCCTTTTCTCCACCTGTTCTAATGAAACGTATTGAAACCCATATTGAAACAGATCGACTAATTAAGAAAAGCCAGCAGGCAGTGCGTGACATTCATAACGCGACCATTAGTGTTATCGCGGACATGGTTGAGAGCCGCGACAAAATAACGGGTAGCCATATTGAACGTACACAGTCATATCTTGAAATATTAGTGAAAGAGCTTCTTCGAATGGGATATTACTACGACGAAATATCCAGCTGGGATTTAAGTATACTCCTGCCCTCCGCCCAGCTACACGACGTTGGAAAGGTTAGCATAAGCGATTCCATTCTCAACAAGGCTGGTACACTTACTGATGATGAATATGAAGTAATCAAGCAGCACTGCATTGAAGGTGAAAAGATAATTGAAAAAATTATTAGCAAAACAACAGATGACGGTTTCTTACGTCATGCCAAACGTTTTGCCGGCTCTCATCATGAAAAATGGGATGGCACTGGCTACCCTAGA
Source organism: Lachnospiraceae bacterium (assembly GCA_031554725.1). Classification (GTDB taxonomy): domain Bacteria; phylum Bacillota; class Clostridia; order Lachnospirales; family Lachnospiraceae; genus JAVBUZ01. The sequence goes on from JAVBUZ010000061.1 coordinate 5,290, forward strand.
AATCTAATGGCCGAGGAAATACCTCTTGAAGGCCGAATTATGGCAGTCGTAGATGTTTATGATGCCTTAGTCTCTGAGCGCTCATATAAAAAAGCCTTTTCCCATGAGAAAACCGTAGAAATCATAAGTAAAAATAGCGGCATACATTTTGACCCCAAGGTTATTCAAGCCTTTCTAAATGTCGCTGACGACTTTTGGGTGAACTTAGTAAGTGCTGGTAGTGAAACAAATATTCCTTTATAGAATAGGAGAATGATATGCGACATCTTTTTTTGTTCCATCCAAACTCATTTCGGAAAGCTGGAAGCTTTGAGCAAATGCAAGCCACTATTGCCAGCTGTTTTCCTGATGAGCAAGCCGCAAATCTAACAACATACATATCACGATATCCTCGTGATGTCATTTCTTTTATCCACCACTATATGGAAGATATTCCTACTCATGAAACCGTTCGAGTGTATGCTGTTGGTGATGATGAAATTCTCTTTGAATGTTTAAACGGCATGGTAGATTTTCCAAACGCTGAGCTAACAAACATTCCCTGCGGCAGCACCTACGACTTTATCCGCACCTTCGGCGAAGATGCCAGAAGTGAATTTCTTGATATTCAGACGTTGCTAACTGCTCCCTCACAACCAGTGGATATTATAAATTGTAGCCTAAATTATGCCATCAGTAAGGTTGCTCTTGGCCTAGAGTCGCAGGCTGTTATCTACGCCAACGAAATACTTCGCAAATGGACTCATCCTTGGCTTGGCGACCACTCATTTATTTCCTATCTTATTGGCGCGGTCAAAGCAATTTTTAACAAAGAATTACGCAATCAAGAATACCAGATATTATTAGATGGCGAGGATTTCTCAGGTTCCTATACCAACATTGCTGTTTCTAACGGTGCGTGTGCTGGGGGCGGCCTATTACTCAATCCATATGCACTACCTAATGATGGCCTTCTAGATGTAATTTTTACCGAGCCACTAAGCGCCCTTGGAACCTTCAATTTTATGAAGGACTATGTTAGGGGGCATTTTGAAAAACATAGTAATATTTGCTTCCATCGGCGTTTTAAACGCATGGAGGTTAAAAGTAACATACCCATTCGTGTAAATATTGATCATGAAACTTTTTATACTCTAGAATTAACAATCGAAATCGAGCCCGATCGCATACACTTTGTTGCTCCAAAGGGCCGAGGCTTCTGGGACTATTCCCCCAAAGCATATCAAAAGAAGAAGGATAGCACAGTATGAAAAAAACTCGAATCGAGCTAAGTAGCCAATATCGAAAACTATTGATCCGTTGGATGACCGCCGCTATCGGTTTATTTCTGCTTTATGGCGGGCTTTTACTTATTGAAGCATTCTTTTACGACGGGGATATGCACGTTGCTGTAGTCAGCATTGCAGCCAGTGCACCGCTTATTACACTGGCAATTATTTTATCTATTTATCCTCACCGCACGCGGTTTCTCCCACTTTATATGTCCGTGGCTACACAAATTGTCTTTATTATTTTTGGAACCTATTTGCACGAATTAGATTTTTACTTTTATATCACGCTTATTTTAATCGGTATGGTTTCTATTATAAGAGACTTTAAACTGATGGCGGCAACGGAAATAGCAATGATTGTCATTAACTCTTGTATGGTTCTATTTTTTATTCCTCATTTGAATTGGATCAACCCCTTCCGAGTGTTTATGCAATTTACTATGTGCCTATTTGGAACATTGTTTATGCTCATTCAAACGAATACTGTTACGCGAAAAGAGAGCCGAGCTGATCAGGCTCTTTCGGCATTTTCATCACTTTTAACAAGTACACCCAATTATATGATAATTACGGATTCTGAAAATCGAGTACGTTATATATCCGAACCAATGGTACGTTTTGCCGGTGTTGCACGTCAGCAATTTGCTATTGGGCAGCCGCTACTTGATCTATTTTCCGACCGCGCATTGAAGCTAATGTTTTCAGATATTTTGGATGCCAAGAGCTTTGTTGAAACAATTACCCCCATCACTATAGATGGTGAGCAACGCCACTTCAAGGTTACTGCTGATAAGCTTTCAGGTGATAAGGGGGGATTATTTATTGATATTGCCGACATCACTCCCTTAGAAAATAGTCGTAAGGCAGCCGAAGCGGCAAATGCTTCTAAATCTAACTTTTTGGCTAATATGAGCCATGAAATACGAACCCCTATGAATGCAATTATTGGCGTTGCACAAATACAACTACAAAATCCTGACCTTCCTCAAGATTATGCTGACGCCCTAAATATTATTTATAATTCTGGCACCAATTTGCTTGGAATCATTAATGATATTCTCGATATGTCAAAGATCGAAACTGGAAAGATGGAATTAAACCCCATCAATTATGATATGCCAAGTCTAATCAATGACGCTGTACAACTAAATATTGTACGTATTGATGCAAAACCAATTGAGTTTATTCTCGACATTCATTCGGACTTGCCCTCAAGGATGTTTGGTGACGAGCTTCGCTTAAAGCAAATACTCAACAACTTATTATCAAACGCCATAAAATACACCGACAAGGGTTATATAAAGTTATCCGTTACACACACCCCGCAAGAAGAAGATATGCTACTACATTTTACGGTAGAGGACACCGGGCAGGGTATGAAACCCGAAGATCGCGATCGACTATTTTCAGAATATTTGCGTTTCAACTCAGATGCCAATCGCACCACTGAAGGAACTGGATTGGGACTTAACATAACCAAGCGACTTGTCGAGGCGATGAACGGAAGTATAGACGTTGAAAGCGAATATGGCAAAGGTAGTATCTTTACTGTAACTGTAAGACAAAAATATGTTGATTGTCCTGCCATCGGTGCTGAGCTTTCAGAAAGACTATCTAACTTCACCTTCACAAAGGAAAAGCAGCCTTCTAATCTACGAATCACGCATGAACCTATGCCATATGGACGAGTTCTAATTGTTGACGATGTGGAAACAAATCTATACGTTGCAGAAGGCTTATTAACACCTTACAAACTGCAAATTGAAACTGCCAATGGTGGCTACTCGGCCATCAGCAAGATAGAAAGTGGCAAGATTTATGATGTAATATTTATGGATCATATGATGCCACAAATTGACGGTATTGAAACCACCAAACGAATCCGCGCGCTAGGTTATACCGGATCGATTGTTGCCCTCACTGCCAATGCCCTAGTTGGCAACAAGGAACTGTTTAAGCAAAATGGATTTGATGGCTTTATCTCAAAACCAATTGATATTAGGAACTTAAATACATCCCTAAACAAATTTGTTCGAGATAAGCACCCAGAAGAAGCCTCAAAATGGATGTTTGAAGCGCCGTCAGAAAAAACCAGACCGGTGCTTCCTTCCGCAAATATTACTCAAAAGTTATTTAAATTTTTTCAGCGTGATGCATTAAAAGCAATTGCCATCTTAAAAGATACCGTTTCTAGTGACAATATAAAACTATTTACTACAACTGTACATGGCATGAAATCTGCTCTTGCCAATATTGGTGAGCTCGAGACCTCTGAGCTGGCACTTGAATTAGAAAAAGCTGGGCGATGTGGCAATTATGATTATATTTCTGCTAATGCAGACAAACTCATAAAAGCACTTGAGGCTCTAGTTCAAAGTTCGATAACTGACAGCAGTGTCACAAACACTACCACAAAGGATAATTCTTTTAGTACATCAGAAGACATGGCCTTGTTAGCTACACAGCTCTCGCTCATAAAGGCTGCTTGTTTAAATTACGATGACACCGCCGCCTATGCTGCACTTGATCTGTTAAGAACAAAATCATGGGATTTAGAAACCAATAACATGCTCGAGCATATTTATGATATGCTGTTTCTGCATAGCGACTTCGAGGGCGTAGTAGAAAAGATTAGCTTACACAAAAATGAGGGCTTTGATGAATGAGAAAATATAGATACATACTACTATTGATTACTATTATTTTACTTATAACACCCATAAACGTACTGGCAACTAATGATGAAGATGATCCAGCAGTTACTATTATATTTACCGGTGCATATAATGGAAGCTTCGTAAATACCGATTCTGTAATCGGAATGGATATTGTTTCTTCCATTTTTCAAGCCGAACAGGCCCATTCAGGCGCAGTCTTTATGCTTGACTGTGGCGATACCATTCAAGGAAATTTTTTTAGCAATAGTAACCAAGGGGAAGCAGCAATAGATATTATGAATACCGTTGGCTATGATGCAATGACTCTTGGTAACCACGAATTTGATTATGGTTATCAGGCGTTACTAAGCTTGGCAAATACCGCTAATTTTCCCTTCCTTACCCAACCCTCTGTATTTACTGATAATGAACCTCTGATGCACACGGTTATTATCGAGCGTAACGGTTATAAAATTGGTATATTTGGATTAACCACCCCTGCTACAAAGCAAATTAGCTATGCCTTTGAAAAGAACTTTGGTGATCCTTCGCTGCTTATTGATTATGCAAAAAAAGCAACCACATCTCTACGTGAAAGTGGCGCGGATATTGTCATTTGCCTTTCCCATATCGGTATGGCAGCTAACCTTGCCCATGACTTTGGAACAGTCATCGATATTGCAGAAAATGTTCTTGGAATTGATGTTATAATCGACGGAAATGAGTCTGTAGAATATGATTCGACGAGAGCACACACACCTATTGTATGTACTAGCGGCAATGCCACTTTAGGAATGATAAAATTCTATAAAGAAAAGAGTTATTTTACAGTTAAATCAAGTATCATAACCAAGGAAGATGTCATAGATGTTAAGTCCGACCAAAAGGTTAAATCTGTTATTGATAAATGGGCAGATTCTGCCGACGTTCTCGGAAAAACAGTTATTGGACATAGCGCCCTTGCCCTTACCGACTATGATAAAGCAACTATCCGTGCACAAGAAAGTGCTCTCGGAAATTTAGTTGCCGATGCAATACGAATGACGGCTGGTAGCGAAATCGCCTTTGTAAATGCTGGAAGCATTCGCGCGCCTTTAAACGAAGGTGACATTACATGGTCTGATGTAAACAATATTTTGCCGTTCTCCAACTATATCCTTTTAGGTACCATAAAGGGAAGTTCTATTAAGGAAGCACTAGAGCATAGCTTAATGTTACGTGAAACAGATAATGGTGGCGGTTTCTTGCAGGTGTCAGGATTGACCTTTTCATTTAATCCTGATTTACCCGAATATAATAAAGTAACTGCTATCTTTATTAATGGTTCCCCTTTAGATAATGAGCAGGAATATACATTGGCGCTTCCCAATTTTATTGCTGATGGTGGCGACGGTTATTCCATGTTTCCCGATGCACTGGCAAATGCCGTTTCAAAAGGAGACTTAACTACTATTTTGGCACAGTACATTGGTAAGCATAGTAATTTAATCACCAATAGTCTTGAGGGAAGAATTGTTATTACAGATGAAAAAACTCTCGTTCAAAACAGTTCGCCCACATGGCGCAGCTCCAGTATTGTTATTGCGACTATTGCACTTTTAATTATTATCCTTATTATCATTAACCTGTTTAAAAGAAAGAAGCAGAAAGGAAGTAAGCAACTCGATGAATAAAACAAAATCTTCAAATTTTTTCATACAGATGTCAGTTGCTTTTTTGGCGTTTGTGCTTACAATCGGATTCTTCTCCACTAAAACCAGTTACACTCCGATGCACATTAGCTTGGATGGTACAAACACTTATATTCGAGAGGGCTTTCTTTCTTCTGATTTACTGATGCCAAACTTGGAGGATGAAAGTTGGTTTGTGATTGGCCCCTCAACCCATGAACCTTATGCTTCTGGCTTTCTTAATCAATATAAGCCTTCTTCCTTTTCCTTTAAGGATGAGATCCCCATGGATTTTACTTATGTAATTAAATTTGATGCCAGTATATCAAAGCTATCATATATGCGTCGCAATGCCATTCAACCAGCCTTATATTTACCTGGTATCGCTGACAACTGGGAAATTTATTTAAATGGAAATCTTATTGTCAGGGAAGTACACCTTGATGAAAATGGAGAGATTGAAACCCATCATAGACGCTCCTCGTTATCCATTCCCTTTGATAATTCCTTCCTTCAAGAACGAGACAATCTACTTGTATTTCGGTTTATTTCCACCCCATATTACCGCGATCTTGGACTTTATGAAGATAAAGGTTACTATATTGATGACTATTCAGTAATCCAAAAAGCGAGTAATGACTATGTACTTTTCATGTGTATCGGAATTTATTTCTTCATGATTTTTTATAATCTAATGATTTTTATGCGTAACAAGCAAGACAAATACCACCTTTATTTTTCCATGGTGACCCTATGGTTAGGAGCCTATACAACCGCAAAGTCTCAATTCATTACCCTCCTAATCAGCAACTCTTTTGCAACTAAGGTCTTGGAATATATGTCTTTTACCTCTATGGGGATACCAGTTATTCTTTTCACCAAGAGTATTACAAAAGAAAAGATAACCATAATTGATAAAATAATTATTATCGCCACCACCCTTGCGGCATTTACCTTTCCATTTGGTGGACTTACCTTCATGGGTAACATGCTACGTGTGGGAATGCTCGTTGTTATCTTAACAATTATATATGCCTCTTTTTATATGTATCGATATATCGCTAAGGATATATCCGACTATCAAAAGGAAACCGGTAAAAGCTTGTTATATTCCATTCAGTATACCATTAATAACACCCTTTGTGGTAATATGGCGATTGGCTATACTATTGCGGGAGCGTCCATGGTTATTGGAATTATTTTAGCATTTCTTGATGTCAAGGTCTCACAAGGGATACTTATAATGCTCTTTTCATTTGTAATCAGCATGGCCTTTGCCCTAAATGATGATGTTACTCGCACAAAGATGCTCGTAACAAATCAAAATGCATTGCTCGAGGTGACTGTTGCTCACCGTACCGCCGAGCTAGCCCTCCAGGTTAAAGTTGCAAATGCCGCAAATGAATCCAAGACCCGATTTCTTGCGACCATGTCTCACGAAATTCGTACCCCGATGAATGCTATCATTGGTGTAAGTGAAATTCAACTTATGCGGGATGATTTAGATAATGCCTCCGTTGAAGCACTACGCAAAATCCAAAATTCAGGGCATGGTCTTCTTGGAATTATCAATGATATACTAGATATGTCCAAAATAGAAACAGGGAAGTTGGAGCTAATGCCTGTTGAGTACGATATCCCAAGCCTAATTAATGATGCTGTACAGCTTAATATTGTGCACATCGGCTCAAAGCCACTAGAGTTTATCGTGGATATCGACAGTCGCTTACCATCAAGAATGTATGGTGATGAGCTACGGCTAAAACAAATCCTAAACAACCTGCTATCAAATGCCATAAAATATTCTGACGAAGGACAAGTCACTCTTTCTGTCACACATACCATGCAAGGTGAAGATATTCTACTACAATTCTCTGTTTCCGACACGGGTCAGGGCATGAAGCCAGAAGACATGGAGCGACTGTTTTCTGAATATTTGCGCTTTAACCTAGATGCCAACCGTACCACTCAAGGCACCGGCTTGGGACTTAATATAACTAGGCGACTTGTGGAAATGATGGACGGCAAAATTGAAGTAGAAAGTGAGTATGGCAAGGGCAGTACCTTTACCACAACCGTCGTGCAAAAAGCTGTTAAATGTGAAGTTATCGGTCAAGAGCTTGCTGATAGTCTACGTAATTTTACCTTTACTGGAGATCGCAGGCACTCAAAGCTACAAATCACCCGTGAGCCTATGCCGTACGGACACGTACTAATTGTTGATGATGTAGAAACAAATTTATATGTCGCAGAGGGGCTTCTCTCAGCTTATAAGCTCAATATCGAAACCGCTGGTGGTGGATATGAAGCAATTGAGAATATCCAAAACGGCAAAATCTACGATGTAATATTTATGGATCATATGATGCCTCAAATAGATGGAATTGAAACCACCCATCGCTTACGTGAATTAGGTTATAATAATCCCATTGTTGCACTTACAGCCAACGCCCTGGTTGGCAATAAAGAAATGTTCCAGCAGAATGGTTTTGATGATTTTATTTCCAAGCCCATCGATGTAAGGCAGTTAAATGCGGTACTAAACAAATTTATCCGCGACCGTCACCCTAAAGAAGCTACAGCAGCAAGCGAGAGAGATCAAAAACCTGAGACTCCAATTCCGTCTCAAGAGATCAATAAGAAGCTACTTGAGGTTTTTCGTCGCGACGCTGTGAAAGCGGTAACTACCTTGCAGGAAACTGTAATAAACAACGATTTAAAACTGTTTACCACAACGGCACATGCCATGAAATCGGCGTTAGCCAATATCGGGGAGCCCCTAGCCTCCGAGCAAGCTCTTGCTCTAGAGAATGCCGGACATAGCGGCAATAGCGCATTTATATCCGCCAACGTAAATCTCTTTATTGATACTCTTCAGTCACTAATTGAGCGCATAAGCTTGACAGATACTCAGGAGGTATCCATTGATATATCCGAGGATGAAGTTCTACTTACACAACAGCTTTTGGTAATTAAGGACGCTTGCTTAAATTATGATGATGTAGCTGCATACAGCGCACTTGATTTACTAAAGCAAAAATCATGGAATACCAAAACCAATGACGAACTTGAACAAATCTATGATATGCTTTTTCTTCATAGCGACTTCGATGGCGTTGCCCAGTGGATTGAAAAGAGGAAGCCTAATTAGGCTTCCTCTTTTTTATCTATTCCGTCCCAAACAAATATCCTTCACCTCGTATGGGTAAAATCGTATAGCCTGAACCAGCAAGCTTTTTCCTAAGTCTTGACATTGCACTTTTAACTGCCTGTGTATCGCCACTTATAGGTGCTTTCCAAATCTTTTCGTATAAATAATCTGTACTAAAAACTTCACCTTCATTTTGTGTAAAAAGCATCAAAAGAGCAAAGTCCTTTTTCGTTAACAACAAATCCTTTCCATCAAGCAGTGCCTGCCCTAAAATAACATTTAAGGTCAGAGGACCCTTTTGCAATGTCTTGGGCAACTGCCCAGCTCTACGAATTAGTGCTTCAATCCTCGCCAGCAAAACCTCAAAATCATAAGGCTTGGTAAGATAGTCATCGCCGCCCTCTGTCAATCCATTCACAATATCCCCCACCTTATTTAGTCCAGTAAGTATCATAACTGGGACTTGAGACGTCTGCCTAAGCTCCCGCAAAAAATCCAATCCATTGCCATCTGGCAACATAATATCAAGCACAATAAGACTCGGCTCTGCCTCATATAGGCTCTGTCTTGCATCCTTTAGCGTCAATGCCGTCATAACATCATAGCCACGACGTTCCAGCATTCGCTTATTGCCATAAGATATTTGTTCATTATCTTCAATCAATAGTATTAGATCTCTCACACGTTAGCTCCTCCATCTGTCCCTCATAAAAAGGCAAGGTGTAACTCACCATCGTTCCAATGCCCTCTTTACTTTCAACCCATATCCTACCACCATGGGATTCCACCACTGTTTTACATAGATACAGTCCAAAACCAGTACCGCTTGTAGACGCCCCTCGTTCAAACACATGTGGTAAAAAATCTGTCGCTATACCGATTCCAGTATCTTGCACCTGTACCAGAATTTCATTATCCTGCTTCTTAGCGCGCACTGTTATCCTACCATTTTCCGTACACGCCCCAGCATTCTGCAACAAATTTGCTAAAACCTGAGATAGTAAATCTGCATTGCCAAATATATATAAACTGTCTTCAAAATCTGTCTCAAGCGCATTTCCTCGTTTTTCCAGATTTAGACGTAGCATCTCCACTCCATTATCCAAGAGTGTAGTCAAATTCTGCTTTTGTCTATCTGTACTCTCCGTCATAGATGCCAATGCCAGCATACTTCCCACCATACGTGAAAGACGCATAATCTCACTTTGAGCATTTCCTAGAAGCTGCTGAGCTTCTGGATCACTAAGCCTTTCACCCATATCCTCTAATATTTCCATTACCGTCTGAATATTTACCGATGCAACGGTTAAGGGGGTTCGCATTTCGTGAGAGGCATTCGCAAGAAATTCCGTTTTCATATGATTTATCTGTGTAAGTATTGCATTTTGCTCATCTAGCCTTTTTTGCTGTTCCCGATAAAGCCAAGTCTGAGCGCCAATGGTTGCACCTAGTGCAATAGAAACTACTACTAAATCCATCAAGTTACTAATTAAATAGTTTTTCTCTGTTGAAAACTTATTTACGGTTTGGGGATATGTATATGCAAAAATATATAATCCTGCATAAAAGAGGATTTCAAGCACGGCTATTACCAATGCCAGCTTTCCCTCCAGCATAAATACCGTAAACACTACTGCAAAAACAAGAAATACTGGAATACCACCGTGATAGCCTCCCATTTTAAAGAAAAGATAAGGAAACAATAGGAAAAATACTATAACAATTGTCAGGGCATGACATAACTGTGCACGTCCGCTTTTGCTGGCATACTGTAACATTACATAGCAAAATATGGCTGCAGCCAAATCAACTATCACACTGACAATTCCCACACCTGACACAAGATTGACGATACCTATCACAATGCAGAAGATGATGCTTGTAATGACCAATGTATTATACAATCGAATGCGCAAATCAAATTGTGGGGATAAATATTTATAAAAAAATCTACCTAGCATAGATTTAATTCTCTTGTTTTGGTTCGGCATCATATCCCCTTCTCCTACTACTAACTTTTTCAATAAATAATTAGCGTTATTTTAGCATTTTAAGGGCTAAAAATCAAGATGATACCTTCCCGCGATAGTTAGCCTTTCTTTCTATCCATTACCCTGCAAAATACCACCGCCACAAAAGAGCTAAATAGTGTTGCTATAATTGCAGGTGTAATTATAGCCGCTGGATTTGCACTGCCATACTGGCTTCTGTAGGCTATCATATTTACAGGTATTAGCTGTAGGGAGGACACATTCATAATTAGAAAGACACACATTTCCTTGCTTGCCACTCGTTCCTTATTTTTTCCATCTAAGTATGCAGGATTTCCCCTTTCTTCCTCCAGCTTGGCAAGAGCCTCCATGGCTTTAAGCCCAGCCGGTGTACATGCCCAGCCAAGACCTAAAATGTTGGCAATAAAATTAGTTGCAATATATTTTCTAGCTAGATGCTCCTTGGGTATCTTCGGAAAAAGAAAAGATAAAAAGGGCTGAATTCCCTTGGTCAACTTTTCAATCAATCCTGCACTTTGTGCCACCTCCATAAGTCCCATCCAAAGTGCCATTATTCCTGCCATGGTAATACAAAGGGATACTGCTTCACCTGCACTATCTAGCGCTGCATCTGTAACTGCGGCGATATTCCCTGTAAGTGCGGCGTAGAGTATCCCTAATAGAATCATTACTGCCCAAATATAATTTAACATAAAAAACCTTATTTCTTCTTTTTATAGAAGATATGAAGCATTAAGCCATAATATCACTAATATTCATTTTGTGACAATACTTATCCATATACATAAGCTCATCAGCTCTTTTCATAAAAAAGTCTAGGTTATTTTCTTGAATAATGCCTGAATAATGCCCTATGCTTGCCTGCAATTGGTATTTCTTTTCTGAGGTTTCATTATATTCATCTAGTTTAGAGCGAATGGCTTTTACAATTTCCTTTTCTCTATCCTGCACATTATCTCCCACAAGCGTAATAATAAATTCATCTCCACCAATTCTTGCAGCTAGCTCTCCTCTTGAAATTACATTTCCAAGTATTGTGGCAAAGTTATATAACGCCTCGTCACCCTCTGCATGACCATAGGTGTCATTTATCTTTTTTAAATTATCCATGTCCATGGATATAAGTAATAGGCCTTTATTCTTATTATTTTCCATAATTCTTGAGATAATATTATTGAACCCATTTCTGTTAAGTAAGCCCGATAAAGCATCTTTCATATAAACATCCTGCAGGTGTATTCTGTTTCTATGTGTCTCCATAAGATATCTGGAGTTAACTAAATAGGAAGAGAATAGCGGATAGGAAAAGTTATCCACATCAAAGCTCACCGCCTGATATCCTACCGTTGCTCCATTTAAATGAAGTGGCACCACCATAAGGGCTTCCCCCGACTCTAATATTTCATATAGTTCAGGAACAATGTCACCAAAGGAAATACTTGTATCAAAGTCGATTGGCTTTTGCGCCGTAGCTCTATATACCCTTAGCTTACTATCATATCTTCCAAGCCCTATATATTCCTTTTCTCTATGAACATCTGTCATATAACGAATAAAATCATCGTTAATACAACACCATAGGTTCGTATAATTCATCAAGGTAAGATAGCTAGGAATGGAAGAAATCACTTTTCTTAGGTCCTCTTCATGTCCCAGATTTGATACCATTAAGTTCATCGCATTATGAAAACGTGTTTCAATGTAAAGCTGATATTTTATCTTTACTACTTCTGATGGTGAGTCCAGCACATCTAGTCCATTACAGCCACAGGACGTACCTATCTGCATCTTATTGCAGATAACAAGCATTTCATCCCTTTTTTCTTTCTCTTTTTCAATCATATCAAAAACAATTTCTATCATTTCGCCATAATTGCAAGATACCGTTGTCAGCCTCGGCCTATGATATTGCTCCAAAACAATGCCATCAAATCCACTTACTGCAACATCCATTGGTACACGATAGCCTTTTTCCTTTAGGCAGTCGCATACCGTATGAGCCATGGAATCATTTACGCAAATAATGGCCTCTGGCATAGGAAGTGGCGAGGCAAGCATTTCCTCCATTGCTTCTTTCGTTGGATCTTCCCAAAAGCCTCCGTAGTAAACACGCTCTTCTTCGAAAGCCATTCCATTTTCCTCAAGTACCTCTTTAAATGCTTCTAGGCGAGTTTCAGAGAATTTATTCCCTTTCATTCCAGCCATAAAATTGACTCTTCGATAATTATGAAACTCTATCATGTGCTTCACAACCATTTTAAACGAATCCCTATAGTCATATGTTAAATTAGTACAACCTGCGGTTTCTTTATCTATTGCATATACCGGAACTTCTGCCACATTGGCACGTTCCACCATGGCATTTAGGTCTTCCTCCTTTTTAAAGGACTCCGTCATAACAACAATGGCGTCAAAACGAGCCACATCTATTGCATCAAAAATTTTCTTTTCACCCATGTCATTAATGTCATCATAATAAAAATCTGATAACGTAGAAAAGAACACAACCTTGCAGTTGTGTTCCTTACTTATTTTTTGAGCGACCTTAATAAAACGTATCTGCTCTTCATTTGCAAAGCAAGATAGACAAAAGGCCACAACCTTATATGATTTACCATCTGAATATTTTTGAACCGCCACTCTATTTTTTCCCCCAAATTAAATGGAATTCTTACTATTTTATATGGGGGTATTATAGCACACTTTACTCTACCATTCAAGTAACGCCGTTCCCCAAGTTAAGCCCGCGCCAAATCCTGATAAAACTATTTTGTCTCCTCGCTTTAGCATTCCTTTTTGATTCATTTCATCTAAAAGAATCGGAACACTACCTGCCGATATATTTCCACAGTGGTCTAAACTAATTGGAAACTTATCTTCCGAAACATGCAATCTCTTTGCTACTGATTGGATAATACGAATATTCGCCTGATGTAGTACAAAATATGTAACATCTTCAATTTTTATTCCAGCTTCTTCTATCGCTCTTTTAATAGAATCTGGAACTGTGCTCACAGCAAACTTATACACTTCCTGACCATCCATTGTAACATAGCCTGGCACATAAGGGTTTTGCACTAAGGGATTATTGTTCGGTCTATTCTCGCAAATAAGTACCTTTCCCTTTTCCCCATCAGAGCCTTGATTATATGCCAAAAGCCCTGTGTCAGAAGCTTGCACCACTGCCGCCCCTGCACCATCACCAAAAAGTACACAAGTGCTTCTATCGTCCCAATCCATAATCCTAGATAGCGTTTCAGCACCTAGTACTAAGGCGTTTTTATAAATTCCAGTTTGTATATAAGCATATGCTGTATGTAATGCAAACATAAAACCAGAGCATGCTGCATTTACATCAAATGCTACCGCTTTTGGGGCACCAATCTCAGCTTGAATCATGCATGCGGTAGAAGGAGTCACATAATCACTTGTAATTGTGCCTACGATTATCAAATCCAAGTCTTCAGCCTTAATGCCCGCATTGGAAAGTGCCTTTCGAGAAGCCTCTACAGACATACTAGTAGTTGTTTCATCTTTTACCAGTCTTCTTTCTCTGATTCCAGTCCTACTAGCTATCCATTCATCTGAAGTTTCCATAATGGTGGACAAAAAATCATTTGTTACCACTGTTTCAGGCAAATGGCTTCCCGTTCCTATAATTCTAACTGTCATTTCTATTCTCCTTGTATCGGATTTTCTTTATTTTAACGAAATTCATCCATAATATCTTTTACATGCTCTAGCTTTGTTGCTCTGTACGCATTTGTACCGCAAAATAGTAATGCCTCATCGGTCTTTCCAATCGCTGCATTTACTAGAGCTTCTGTAATGCAATAGGGTGTTTCTCCTGGATGACAGGTGCTTACACACATATGACATCTGCCGTGAGGAATTTTCCCCTCTTTTGCCCTTCTCATAAAAGGATTTAATATGGCTCTTCCCGGCATTCCCACCGGACTTTTTACGATTACGATATCCTCTTTATTTGCATCAATATATGTCTGTTTATACTCTTTTGACGCATCACATTCATAGGTCGTCACAAATCGTGTTGCCATTTGTACCGCACTTGCTCCTATACGAAAGGCATGCTCTGCATCCGCTCTTGTATAGATTCCGCCTGCAAGTGCAACTGGTATTTCTTTACCCACTTGCTCCCCTAGCTCATTAACATGGGCAATAATGCTTTTTACTTCTTCATCAAAAAAGTTATTATCACTCATTTCTTCAAGCTGCTCAACCGAAAATCCCAAATGCCCCCCAGCCTTTGGACCTTCGATAACAATCATATCTGGAACTCTATTATATTTTTTTAGCCAATATTTACAAATTACCTGTGCTGATTTTAAACTAGAAACGATAGGTGCCAGCTTTGTTTTTGCACTTCCAACTATTTCTGGAAGCGCCATGGGCAAGCCTGCTCCGGAAATAATAAGGTCGACTCCTGCTTCTACGGCTGCCTTTACATATTCTTCGTATTTTTGAGTGGCTACCATTATATTTACCCCTATAATGCCACCTTTTGCAATATCCCTCGCCTTTGCAATCTCATTCTTTATTGCTTCAAGATTTGCTTTAATTGGGTCCAAATCAAAAGTTGGATAAGAAAATCCTATCTGTGCTGTGGAAATTATGCCAACTCCGCCCTCAGCTGCAACTGCACCCGCAAGCCCTGACAAACTAACTCCTATACCCATTCCACCTTGAATTACAGGAATTTTTGCAACCAAATCTCCTATTTGCAGAGGTTTTAATTCCATTTTTTTATACCCTTCCTATGTTACTTGCCAAGTGCAAAAGTTAGTTCTGCCTGCACAACTAACTTATCATTTACATAGGCTTTTGCACTTCCTACACCAATAGGACCTTTCACTTTAATAATCTCGGTTTCTAGCATAAGTACATCGCCAGGAACTACTTTTCCCTTAAATTTCGCTGAATTTATAGCACCAAAGTACGCCACTTTTCCTTTATTCTCCGGTAAGCTTAGCATGGCAACTGCTCCTGTTTGTGCTAATGCCTCTATAATTAACACACCTGGCATAACAGGCTCCTGTGGAAAATGCCCTGCAAAAAATGGTTCATTGTAAGTAACACATTTTTTTGCAACCGCTTTTACCCCTGGTTCCAATTCCTCGATAGTATCTAATAGCATAAATGGCTGTCTATGTGGAATAATTTCCATAATCTGAGTTGTGGTTAATACTGACATTATTTCATGCTCCTTTCAAAATCATATGAGTTCTTTCTTAAGCTTCATATCTCTTTACGAGAATACTTGCATTGTGTCCGCCAAAACCTAATGAGTTTGACAGAGCATAGTTAAACTCACCCTTTACAGGCTCCTTGCAGTAATCTAAATCACATTCTTCATCTGGTACTTGATATCCTACTGTTTTATGAATAAAGCCTTCTTCTAACTCTTTTACGCATGTGATAAACTCAATTGCTCCAGCCGCACCTAGTAGGTGACCCACCATAGATTTTGTTGAATTAATCTTTATGTCTTTTGCATGATCTCCAAAAGCTAGTTTAATTGCTCTTGTTTCAAATAAGTCATTGTGATGTGTGCTTGTTCCATGAGCATTAATGTATGTAATCTGCTCTTTTGTGATTCCTGCATCACAAACAGCGTTTTCCATTGCTCTTGCAGCACCGGAACCGTCTTCTGCTGGAGAAGTAATATGGTATGCATCTGCAGTACAGCCATAGCCAACCACTTCTGCGTAAATCTTTGCTCCACGTTTTTTAGCATGCTCTAATTCTTCTAAAACTACAACTGCTGCCCCTTCGCCCATAACAAAGCCACTTCTTTCCTTATCAAAAGGAATCGAGCATCTTGCTGGATCTTCAGAAGATGTTAGTGCGGTAAGTGCTGTAAATCCAGAGACACCAATTGGTGTTATACTACTTTCAGTACCACCTGCTACCATAATATCAGCCTCTCCGTACTGAATGCTTCTAAAAGCTTCACCAATAGAGTTTGTTCCTGTTGCGCATGCAGTTACTACGTTAATATTTTTTCCTTTTAATCCGTACTGGATAGATACATTTCCTGCTGCCATATTACAAATCATAAGTGGGACTAATAATGGATTTACTCTATTAGGACCTTTTTCCAATAATTTTGCATGTTCTCTTTCCACTGCTTGTAAAGAGCCAATTCCAGAGCCTACAGATACACCAACGCGGAAAGGATCTTCTTTTTCCATATCTACTTTTGCATCCTCAAGGGCTTCCTTGGTTGCGGCAACAGCATACTGGCAAAACAGTTCCATTCTTTTTGCTGCCTTAAAGTCCATAAAATCTTTTGCATCGAAGTTTTTTACTTCCGCTGCAATTTTACACTTATATTCAGAAACATCAAATTTTGTTATTTCAGCAAATCCGGTCTTTTCTTCTTTTACACCATTCCAAAACTCTTCTACACTTAATCCAATGGGGGTAATCGCACCCATACCTGTTACAACAACTCTTTTACTCATATCAATAACCTTGCCTCTCCAAATTTATACTTTTACATGTACATGCCGCCATCTACAGATATAACCTGACCTGTAATGTACGCTGCTTTTTCACTAGCTAAAAAAGCTACTGTTTCTGCTATATCAATAGGATTTCCGATTTTCTTTAGAGGAATTTGTGTGATGGTTGCCTCTTTTGCAGCGTCACTCATTGCCTGTGTCATTTCTGTATCAATAAATCCTGGTGCCACTGCATTTGCTGTAATTCCTCGGCTAGCTAATTCTCTTGCAACGCTTTTAGTAAGTCCAATCACGCCTGCTTTACTTGCGGCATAATTTGCCTGACCTGCATTTCCAAGAAGACCTGTTACAGAAGTTAAATTAATAATTCTTCCTGCTTTTTGCTTTAGAAATGGGCGATACATATGCTTAATCGTATTGAATGTTCCCTTTAAATTTGTATCAATTACATCATCAAAATCCTGCTCCGATATCTTCATAACTAGATTGTCACGAGTGATTCCTGCATTATTTACTAATATATCAATATGGCCGTATTTTTCTAGCATTTGGTTTATCATAACACCACAAGCCTCAAAATCTGCTACGCTACATTGGATATGCTCTGCATTTCCTCCAGCTGCTTTTATTTCTGCTACTACTTCTTCGGCTTTTTCTTTTGAACCATTGTAATTCACTATAACGGTTGCACCATACTGCGCAAGTGTCTTTGCAATTTGACTGCCAATTCCTCTGCTGGCTCCTGTTACTAAGGCTACCTTTCCTGTCAGCATATCCTTTTCCCCTTTTCTTATATTAAATCATTTAATTTATCTAGATCTTCCACTTTTTCAATATTGATAGTTGTTACCTCTTTATTGATTTTTTTGATAAAACCAGAAAGAGTTTTTCCCGGTCCAATTTCAACAAATGTATCAATGCCATCTTCTAACATTTTTTCAACTGTTTGTTGCCATCTAACGGAAGCAGAAACCTGCTGGGTTAATAATGCCTGTACTTGTTCTTTTTGGCTTACATATTCTGCTGTTACATTGGCAATGTATGGAATCTTAATATCTTTGATTTCTACTTCGTCTAAAACTTTTCCTAGCTTTTCTCCTGCACCTGCAAGCATAGGTGAATGAAAAGGCCCACTTACATTCAGCCTAATACATCTTTTTGCCCCTGCTTCGCTAAGCTTTGCTGATGCTACCGTTACAGCATCTTCTTCCCCAGTGATTACAATCTGACCTGGGCAATTGTAATTTGCTACTGTTACAATGCCTTCTGTTTCTTTACAGATTTGTTCAATAATTGATGTGTCTAAGCCAAGAACAGCTACCATCGCTCCACCATTTGGCACTGCTTCTTGCATATAGATTCCTCTTTGTCTAACTACGCGAAATACATCTTCTGGACTCATAACGCCACTGGCAACAAGTGCTCCATATTCTCCCAAGCTTAAGCCTGCTGTTACGACTGGCTTAATGCCTTTTTCTTCTACAGCCTTTAACATTGCTGTTTCAGCCGCGAGCATAGCGATCTGTGTATACTCGGTAATATTTATTTGTTCATTTTCTTCAAAGCATAGTGCCTCTACATCTACACCACTTGCCTTGCTTGCCAGTTCAAACATTTCCTTTGATATAGAAAGCTGATCATAAAAACCCTTTCCCATACCTACATATTGAGCTCCTTGCCCAGGAAAAACAAATGCTATTTTACTCATATCTATCCTCTTCCTCTAGCTTTATTGTCTATATATAAATTTTTTTATTTTCAATTTTATATAATAGTTTGAGACTCAAACTATTAAGTTTTTAAATTGGAGGTCCGGTTTGGACCTCCAGTCACTTGTATCAAAATATGTACCTATCTATGCAAAAGCGCTTTTGCTTCTTCCATAATTTCCTGAATCATTTCTGCACAGGTTTGCTCTTTTTTAACTAAGCCAGCAATTTGTCCTGCCATTACGGTTCC
The DNA here is from genome assembly GCA_031554725.1 of Lachnospiraceae bacterium. Taxonomy (GTDB): domain Bacteria; phylum Bacillota; class Clostridia; order Lachnospirales; family Lachnospiraceae; genus JAVBUZ01. The sequence goes on from JAVBUZ010000061.1 coordinate 24,495, forward strand.
GTTTGTTATGTCACCTTCCATTACTGCTTTTCGAAGTGCGCCCAGAGTCAAATACTCTAATTCTTCAAAAGGAACGCCTTCTTTTTCCAGTTTTAAATATTCCTTTGTCATATTATTACGTAGTTGACGTACTGGATGGCCATGTGACATACCGGTTACTTCAGAGTCAATATCTTTTGCTTTAATTATACGTTCTTTGTAGCTGGCATGTGTAATTGCTTCTGTTGCGACACAAAAACGAGTTCCCATCTGTACTGCTTCTGCGCCTAGCATCATTGCTGCTGCAAATCCTCTTCCATCCGCAATACCACCTGCTGCAATAACAGGGATGCTTACCGCATCTACTACTTGAGGAACCAAGGTCATTGTTGTTGATGATCCAATGTGTCCACCGGACTCTGTACCCTCTGCAACAATTGCATCAGCGCCAGCACGCTCCATGAGCTTTGCCATTGCAACACTTGCTACAACAGGAATCACCTTTACTCCCGCTTCTTTCCACATTGCCATATATTTTCCTGGATTTCCTGCACCAGTGGTCACCACCTTAATGCCCTCTTCCACGATTACTTTAGCAACTTCATCTGCATTAGGATTCATCAACATAACATTTACACCAAATGGTTTTGATGTAAGCTTTTTGCCTTCTCTAATCTGCTCCCTAACCACTTCTGCAGGAGCACTCGCTGCTCCTATAAGTCCCATACCACCAGCCTCAGAAACTGCTGCCGCCAGATGGTAATCTGCAACCCATGCCATACCGCCTTGAATAATAGGATACTCTATCTTGAGTAATTCTGTTACTCTTGTCTGCATTATGCTTCCACACCTTTATTTTTCATGTACTCGATAACAGCGCCAACGGTTGTGATTTTTTCTAAATCTTCAGAAGGAATTTCAACACCATATTCTTCTTCGAAAGCCATTACTAGTTCGAATAGATCTAAGGAATCTGCTCCTAAATCATCTTTGAAAGAAGATGCTTCTGTAATTTCTACACCTTCTACATTTAATTGTTCCTGAATAATTTCTTTTACTCTTTCTAACATGTTGGTAATCTCCTTTTATTTAACATTAAAATAGTTTGACATTCAAAGTATATTTCCTATTTTCTAGTTTGTCAAGCATTATATGGGAAAGAAAAATTATTTTTCCACTTCTATTTGTAGATCTTCACAATACTTTCTCTCCATCTGGTGCCTTGCCTTCCTAGTTTCTACAGAATCAAAAACAATAGAAAAATCGTAATCCTCGGGATATAGGTTTTCTGCTTTTACATGAAGCTTTACTCGCTTATGATTAATCCAAATCTTTTTATCCTTAAGCTGCACCTCCAGCACGCCCTTGTCATTCATCTTTTCACAAACAATTCCGATTTTTTTATCTGGGTATATCATCACGCTATCCCCCTTTTGAAATAAATCCTTGTTTTGAATATTAGAATTCTGATGCCTTTGTTTCTTTATGGAGCTAGGAGCTAGCTGCACTTTCTCCTGCTTGGTATCGGCACCTTTCCAATCTGCAAATAAATCTTCTTTTACGGTTTCTTTCCCGGCATGGCAGGCCGCCTGCTGGGCAACCTGAATCATTTCCTCTGGCATTCCTAATTGCTTGGCTATATAGAAGGCACAGCTTTCTCCTGCTTCTCCTATCTTCAATTGATATAGGGGACGAAGCGATTCTCTATCAAAGGTCATACGTGCATTTAAAATTCCTTCTGTTTTTTCAGCATAGGCCTTTATCTCTGGGTAATGTGTAGTGACTAAAAACAGGCAGTTACTTTTACGCAGCTCTTCTAATATTGCTACTGCGATTCCCATACCTTCTGCTGGGTCAGTACCTGAACCAAGCTCATCCATAATTACAAGGCTCTCTCTATCTACTTCTTTTAGAATTGCTAATACATTCTTTATATGAGCAGAAAATGTAGATAAATTTTCTGTAATGTTTTGACCATCTCCTATGTCACAAAGCACTTTACTATTCATAGTAAAATTGGCGCTTTTGCAAGGTACGTGTAGGCCAGACTGTGCCATCATATTTAGCAAGCCTACGGTCTTAATACATACGGTCTTTCCGCCAGTATTAGGACCTGTAATAATAATTCCTCTATTTTCCATGGAAATGGAAAAATCTAAGGGCACACAATTTTCTTTACTCAAAAATGGATGCCTTGCTTCTTCCATAGCTATATGTCTTTCTGTATTGATAGAAGGCTCCGTTGCTGCCATATCATAGCTCATTTTCCCTTTTGCAAAAATATAATCTAATTTTTCCATAAGCCGTATATCTTCTAAAAATGCAGCTTCTTCATCGGACACTCTAGCTGTTAGCTCATATAGAATACGTCGTTCCTCATTTTCCTCTTCTATTTTAAGGTTTGATAATTCTACAAACATCTGCGAAACCGTTGTTGGCTCTATAAACAACGTGGCACCGGTTGATGATTTGTCAATTACACTTCCATTTATGCGGAATTTGTATTCCTTTTTTACAGGCAAGCAAATCCTTCCATTTCGAATAGTAATATAAGAATCACTAAAACATTCTTTATTATTTTTCATAAGGCTCTCCGCCTTACTTCTCATATTTGAATCTGTTCTTTCTATATCACGTCTTATGTCTTTTAAATATTTGCTAGCAAAATCATCTACCTTACTGCCTCGTATCTTTTGTGCAATTTCCGCTGCAAGCTCTGGTAGCTCCTCCATTTGTTCCTCATAAAATGCTAGGCTAATTTTATACATTTTACAGCGTGCCAAAAAATCCTTCATCCTTCTAACCGCTGTTAACATATTTCCTACTGCTTCTAATTGACCCGCTGTAAGGCATCCACCCTTTGAAGCAATCATTAATATTTCATTCATGCTTTCTAAACTAACCAACGGTGGCATACCCATCTTATCCAAAATCGTCCTTGCCTCTGTGGTTTCCTTTAACGCATGTCTAAGCTCTGTTTCCGAGAGAATTGGCTCAAGTTTTAAAAGCTCCTCCTTTGCTTTTTGGGTATATGCATATTCTGTTAATAAATCTATAATTTTATGAAATTCTAGTGTTGTATTTGTTTGTTTCATTTTGTAATGTAATCCTTTCTTATGCAATAAAAAAACCTGCGGGACCATAAAGAGTCCTACAGGCTTAAACTACACCTATATAGCAAAAGTTTGTCATCGTCTTCATGGTTAAATGCAGGCATCAAAATAAAGGCTATCGCCTGCCATCTACTTAAATTATTTAAGTGTCCATAAAGATGCAATTAACAAACACACACTTCCTTTCGTTTCTATCTAAATTAAAGCTATCATGTATTCTTAAATATGTCAATAAACTTTCGGAACTTTAATAGTGACTGTAGTTCCATTTCCACGGCTACTTACTATTTCCATCGTTGCACTACACTGGGCTAAAAGTCGCTGCCTTACATTTTCAACCCCAATATGGGTGCGTGAATTATCTTTTATTGGAGCCTCTACATCAAATCCAACCCCATCATCGCTAATTGTTATTATATATTCTTGCTCCTTTTCGCAAGTAAAAATTTCTATTGTCCCACCACTTTCACGTCGACCAATTCCATGCTTAACGGCATTTTCTACAATTGGCTGTATTGTTAGAGATGGTAGTAGAAATCTTTCCTCCTCTATGTTATAAACTATTTTTAATGTGTTTCCGTATATTTCCTGCACCAAATTAAGGTACCCTCTGACGTGTGACAGTTCCTTTTCAAACGGAATTAATCCTTCCTTTGCAAGCGAATCAATATTTCCTCGTAAATAGGAAGCAAAATCAATGGTTGCCTTCTTTGCTTTCTTAGGGTCTTGGTCACATAACTGCTCTATTGCTGTTAGAGCATTAAATAAAAAGTGTGGTTGTATCTGACTCACCATAATCGCAATTTGACTTTGAGCCAATTTTAGCTCCTGTTCCTTTAATCGTTTACTCTGTTCTACCTGAATACTTATATAAATTAGTAGCATGGACATAGTAATTGCCACATATAAAAACATAATCCCCCAAAAGCAAACCTGCATTACTATGGCAATGGTAGGAAACAGCTCATACGATAATAAAAAAATAGTATCATTTTTTCCTAATGCCTTTCGGTATCTTAGTGTCAGACACATATTGATAATACAAAGAATAAATGTGGTAATATATGGAACCCAAAATAATGCTCCTCTAATATAATGGTTATCGGGAGTGAAATCGTAAATCATGTGATTAAATTGAGATATAATTAAAAGAATCGCATGTAAAATGCTTATTATCACAACAACTTTAATTATCGTTTTCTTTACGTGGGTTTTTGTTCCAATATACGCAACCAAATATAAGTTAAATACCCAAAAGCCTAAATTACCAAAAAGATACACCAAAAAATTGACTACCTTAAGCAAAGGAAGAACAAAGGCCTGCATATTTCCCTCAAATACCCAGCTAAGCAAATCACTAACTAGCAGCCCTATGTTACATAATAATGTTAGTGTAAACAAACGGTTCAGTTTACTCTTACGGTCTTCACTTATTAGCAAGCAAATTACAAGAAGTATGGATATAAAAAGGCAAACGGCTTCTACTGAAATATTAACAATATGTATCTCGCTAATAATAGCACCCCCTACAGTTAAATGGCATTTCTACTTTATCAAGCGTCTTAATATTATAAGCGTACTATTATTCCAGTAAAAAAGCAATATGAAAAGAGCCTTCTGTCTTTTCATATTGCTCGTTTATTATAAGGTCTGGCTTGTAAATAAGCTCTTCACATGTTGTATTTCTTGATCTGTTGCCTTACTAGCAGGAACATAATAAGATTTTTCACGAGCTATCATATAGAGCTCTTCCTGTGACTGCTCACAAGCATTTCTAAACTGCTTTAAAGTAGTTTTAAGTTCTTTATTTTCTGTCTGTGGAATCATCTCTGCGATTCTAACTAGTTCACCATTAATTCCTGCTAAAGTATCTGCTACCATTGTTTTTTCATTTATCTGCATTATCTCTTCCTCCCCTACTGCAAAAATTTCATAAGCTGCTGTTTGTTATCCATAGCAGATTGCGCACCCTTTTCAAAAAATTGCTTTACCTTGGTGTCATCTGCTCCTGTTGCATATTCTTTTAATTTGCAGTGCGTTGTGTCATAGCCGCCAATTAAGTGACGAAGATTTTGTAATTCTAATTCTGATAAGTTTGGCATTGTTGTTCCTCCTTATAATCACATCTAATTGATGTTGTTTGATTTTCAGATTTAGTATGTGTTTTTTTTCTTTTAATATTCACTCCTAGTAGAACGGAATTTTATTTTTGTGCAAATGTTTATTTTGTAAATTGCAATAAAAAACACTATTCCTTAAGAGCAGTGTAGAAAAACGTTGGTACTTAAATCTGGTATTGTCAGATTTTATGTACCATTACGTTTTTCTTCAAGTAAGAACGCCTGCTCGAAGGAATAGTATTTTTTATTGGATACCCAAACTAAACAATAAATAAAGCTATATTTCCTTTTTATAATAAATTAGCAAAAATAGAAATTGTAACAACACTTAATATACCCGCAACAACAATAGAAAGGCTACTCATGGCCCCTTCTATTTCTCCTAACTCCATAGCTTTTGTTGTTCCTAGTGCATGTGCTGAGGTTCCAATCGCCAAACCTTTTGCAATCGGCTCTTCTATTTTAAAAATCTTTAATATTGTCTCCGCCATAACGTTACCCAAGATACCAGTGATACATATAGAAACTACAGTAAGGCCTACAATACCTCCCATTTTCTCTGATACTCCCATCCCAATTGCTGTGGTTATGGATTTAGGTAGTAGGGTCACATACTGCACATGGTTTAAATCAAATAAAGCGCTCATTGCCCATATGCTTATCATGGTTGTCATAACACCTGCAATAATACCACCAAAAATCGCTTTGGGATATTTTTTCAATAGCGTTAGCTGCCTATACAGAGGAATGGCAAGGCTTACTGTTGCTGGTGTCAAAAAATAAGAAATATACCTTGCTCCGTTATTATAAGTAGAATAATCAATATCAAATATCACAAGCAGTCCCACAATCATAATTGTCGCAAGTAGTAGTGGATTAAGTATTGCCCATTTAAGTTTTTTCTTTATAATCAAGCCAATTTCGTATGTAATAAAACTTAATATAACTCCAAAATAAATAGAATTAGTTAATGCTTCCTTCATCTTTTTTCTTGCTCCTTCGCAAAATAGCCTGCGCAACCTTTCCAGTAACAATCATAATAAGTAGTGTGCTTACTACGGATATTACAATTAGAGGTAGTGCCATTTGCTTTAACTGCTCTACCGCCGTCATAATCCCAACCGTTGGAGGAATAAACATAATTGCCATAATACTAACAAGATAGTCTGCCACTCCCTCTACCTTCTCTAGCGGTATTATATGAGTAATTAAGCCCACTAGCATAAGAACCAGTCCATAAACACTGGCTGCTACAGGAAGAGGAATCAACTGCTCCATCATCTCCGCGATAAAAGAAACGAGTAATATAACACTTAATTGCTTTACATACTTCATCTTTTTGTTCCTTCCAAAAGCTATAACTGCTTTCTTACAACTGCATATTCATCGTCAAGTCTAAAATAAGGGCATTCATTAAAACGATCGGTTAAAAATCGCATCATTTCATCCTCATCTAGATTCACTAAGCAAGAATAGCTTTCATAATCTTCATCATATATGTAGTTGACACACATGTCACAACTTGATTGTCCCATCATTTTTCCTTTCTAAGATATGATTTTATTCTTTTATACATAAATAGTTATATATATCCCTTTTGGCTACTCCGCGGTCTTTTGCAACCCGCTTCATTGCAGTTTTGTTATCCATTCCCTGACCTTCATAAAGGGCCATATGCTCTTCAATACTCATGCTTTCCCATGAGGCAATTTCTTCTTGCTTTTTCTCCTGAAAGCTTTTTCCCTCAACCACCAAAACATACTCGCCCCTTGGCTCGTTTGTCTCATAATAAGCTAATGCCTCCTCAAAAGTTGTTGGAAATACCGTTTCAAACTTCTTTGTAAGCTCTCTACATAGGGTGACCCTTCGATTTCCTAAGCATCCATATAGCTCTTCCAAGGTTTTAACTAGATGATGAGGCGCCTCATAAAGAATCATAGTTCTTGTTTCCTCTTTTAGCTCTTCTAGTATTTCTTTTTTCTCTTTCTTATCTGTTGGCAAAAAGCCTTCAAAGCAAAAACGTCTTGTACTAAGGCCAGATAAGGTTAAGGCGGTAATACATGCTGCAGGTCCTGGTAGGGACGTTACTGAAATTCCTGCATCCAAACACATACGAACCAGAACTTCTCCAGGATCTGAAATGGCTGGTGTTCCTGCATCTGTAATCAATGCAATATTCTTTCCCTCTTGCAACTGTCCTATTAATTGTACTGCCTTTTCTATCTTGTTGTATTCATGATAGCTTGTCATAGGAGTCTTAATTTCAAAATGGTTTAACAGTTTAATACTATTTCTAGTATCTTCAGCCGCAATCACATCAACAATCCCCAACGTCTCAATTACTCTTGGAGTCATGTCCTTCAAATTTCCTATGGGGGTAGCACATAAATATAATGTTCCAGCCATACTTTACTCCTCTTTCCTAATACCCATAAATATCATATATCTCAGGCATATATACTCCTGGTGCTTTATAAACAATCAGTGGTTTTTCCACAGTCATTCTGGACTTGCCGCCACGCACGCCCTCTATCAGTACCATATTCGGCTCCTTATCTATGTAAGGATATACAAGCTGCATGCGTTTGGGTTCTAGCTTATGCGCCGTCATACTTGTCATAATTTCAGCGAGGCGAAAAGGTCTATGAACCATGAAAAAGTGTCCCCCTGGTTTTAGAAGCTTTGCTGCCTGAGTTATTACATCCTCTAGGGTGCAATGTATTTCATGCCTTGCAATGGCTTTAGGTGCATCAGGATTCGTTATTCCATGCTGCCCTATCATATATGGTGGATTGCAGGTAATTACGTCAAAAGAAGCAGACGCAAAATGCTGGTCTGCTTCTTTGATATCTCCTACTACAATATCTATCTTATCCGTCAGATGGTTCAGTGCAATACTACGTCTTGCCATATCTGCACTTTCCTCTTGAATCTCTAAGCCGACGAGATGGGTAGCCTGTGTTTTAGCCTCCATCAATATTGGAATGATACCAGTTCCGGTGCCCATATCCAGCACCCTATCCCCTGCTTTTGCATTTGCAAAACCTGATAATAAAACTGCGTCCATTCCGAAGCAAAATTTTTCCGGATTTTGAATTATTCGATATCCATTTCTCTGCAATTCATCTAATCGTTCATTTTCTTTTAGATTAATTGTCATCCAGTTTCGACTTTCCTTCCTTTGATTCCATTTTTTCCTGCTTTTCAAGTTGTTCTAATGCTTTAAGCTCTTCAGGAGAAAGTTCAACTTTTTCTTTTCTATTATGTTTCTTTTTAAATCTTAATTGTTCTACTTTATACTCTTGTATTTCTTTTTCATCGTTTTTATCAATTATGACCTTAACTAATTGTCTAAGTACATTTACACTCTGTACCTCGCCCTTGTGTCCATCCTCTGTTGTTACATAATCGCCAACATTTGGAAGACGATAGTTCAAGTCCTCATAGGTTTCTTCTTCATGCTTGAGACAACACATCAATCTTCCACACACACCGGAAATCTTAGTTGGATTTAGAGATAAGTTTTGCTCTTTTGCCATCTTAATTGATACCGGAATGAACTCTGATAAGTGGGTATGACAACATAATGGTCTACCACAAATACCAATTCCTCCCACAATCTTAGTCTCATCTCTTACGCCTATTTGACGCAATTCGATTCTAGTTTTAAAAACTGCTGCTAAATCTTTTACAAGCTCACGGAAATCAATTCTTCCATCTGCTGTAAAATAAAATAGCACCTTATTATTATCAAAGGTATATTCTGCATCTATCAACTTCATTTCCAGATTATGCTTTCTTATTTTCTCTAAGCAAACTCTAAATGCTTCTTTTTCCTTTTCCTTATTAGCAGCCTCTTGCTCCACATCTCTAGTTGTAGCAATTCGAAGCACTGGCTTAAGGGGCTGAACCACACTTGCTTCTTCTATTTCACGAATGCCGCCTACCACTGTTCCAAATTCAATTCCTCTTGCGGTTTCTACAATGACACTGTCGCCCTTTTTTATGTCAAACTGCAATGGATCAAAAAAATAAATTTTTCCTGCAGAGCGAAATCTAACACCTATTACTTTTACCATCTATAACCTCATTTCTGCACCAAAATCATGCATACCCTCTTGGACTTACTTGTCCGACTTTCTAGAAAACAGTATAGCACAAAAAATGTTATACGCCAATAAGAAGCATTATCCATTTTCCTTTATCTCAAGAAGCAGTAATTCCATCGCTAAATCGAAGTTTACATTGGCATTTAATCGGCTCTTCGTTTTATCCAATGCTTTGACTACACTCTCAATTCCCTCATATGAAGTTCTTCCTGCAACTTTTCGAACATGCTGAATTTCTTCTTTAAAAATCAAATGATTTACATCATTTGTTGCTTTAAATAGAAGTACATCTCTATACCAAACAGATACAATATCTAAGTAATCATTGGCATCTAACTTATAATCATTTATTTTCTTTATCGCAGCAATTACTTCCACTATATCCATTTCTTGAATATATTTCAGCAAGGATATTGCCTCTTCCTTAATAGCATCAAATTCTTCACTAGAAGCTAGTAACTTTGCTTTTCCAATATTTCCTCTCGCAAAAGCAACACAAATTTCTGCTCTATAATCGGGTACTTCTAATTCTTCCATCAAAAATCTTCTTACAACTTTATCTTGTACTGGTTTCATATTTAAAACAACGCAACGGCTAAGAATTGTTTGTAACATAGCATTCACATTCGTAGTCAAAAGTAAAATAACCGCATATGCTGGCGGCTCTTCTAATGTTTTAAGTAATGCGTTCTGCGCTTGCGTTGACATTTTTTCAGCTTCATTTACAATGTATATTTTATAAGGACTGCTATATGGCTTAATAGCAATATCATTGTTTATTTGTATTCGGATATCATCTACACTTATTGTATTTGGTTTCTCGTGTACAATTTTAATAATGTCTGGTTGATTTCCAGATAATGCCTGCTTACAAGAATGACATTCCTGACAAGGCTCTGCACCATGTTCCTCACATTGCAATGTCTTGGCAAAAATATTCGCAATAAACTCCTTACCCGATGCCTTCTCACCATTAATAATATATGCATGCGAAACTTTCCCCATAGTAATGGCATTTTGAAGGTGCTCCTTGATTTGTTCTTGTCCCAGTATATCCTTAAAGCCAGCCATACACTCTCTCCTTTGTACTATTGCTTACCCCTAGCATCACGTAAAAATATCTAACAATAAACCTCGTATTTCTCCAATCTTACTTAAAATAGATAAATTGTCTGCTTCATCCTTAACTAACTCTTGTGCCAATTCATCTAAGGTTTCATCCACTAATCGAATAATACCATAAACTCTATGTCGTCCCCTTCTATCTAAAAAATTCTCTCTAGAAAAAGAATGTGAACGATTAATGATTTCATTCATAAAGTCCTTCACTAGCCCACGGTACTTTCGCATATCCTTTACATCTCTACGTTTTGCAAGCTTCTCGCCTTGCATGGTTATTTCTTCCATAAGGTTTTGTAAACGTGCTTGTAGCTCTGCCTCCTCGATATGGCTGGCGAGCGTAAACTTAAAGTTACCGTCTGTCTGCTGTACTTCCTTTGCCTGACTAACAGCTTGTGGTTGTTGTATATTATCCACCTTTATTGCCATACGCTCACCTCCTTATCTATAAAGGCTCATTTTCTTTATTAATCTTCAAATATATTCTTTAAAACATACTCTTCAATTTCTGCTAAACAGCTTTCTAAATCTTCGTTATAAAAACGTCTTTTGATTCCGGCTTCCTCAATCTTCTCTTCTGCAAAGTCCTCGCTGTCTGCTAAAAATCGTCTACACATTTCTTCATATTTTGGAGTCTTTTGCTTTTTTTCTCGATCTAGTGCCCTTTGCAAGCGCTTGCCATCATCTAATTCTATAAGCACAGGAAGCATATTCTCTTCCCCAAAATATTTCTTTGTATTGTTATATGATTCAAGGGTTCCAATGTAGATACTATTTTGACTTGTTATATCAATTTGTCCATCATCAACTGTAAAATAGCGCCATAAGCCATGGAAGGTTTCATAAGCTCTATTTTCTACAATCTTACCTTCCTTCAAAAGCTCTTGAAAAGTTTCCTCATTAACAAAATGATATTCTACGCCGTCTTGTTCTTTTATCCTAATAGGTCTTGTTGTATAAGGCACAATTGTTTTTAATTTCAATATATCCTTCTGCAATAACCTTTTGTAAATGGTATCTTTTCCGGTAGAGCTTTTTCCCATTAGGTAAATGATTTTTCCCATTGCAATCCTTCCCAATAACTTCTATTCTACTTCAACTACTCGAAGCATATTTGTTTTACCTGGTGTTCCAAGTGGAACTCCTGCTGTAAGAACAACAATATCTCCGCTATTAATGTGTCCTGCACGTTTACATTCTGCTACAGCATCTTCAAATAATGCATCTGTTGTTTCTTCTTTTTCAATCAGTGCTGGAACTACTCCCCATAGTAGGTTCATCTGTGTCCATACATTTTCACTTATTGTACAACCTATAATTGGACAGGTTGGCTTATATTTTGCAACTGCATTTGTTGTAAATCCAGACATAGATACTGTTATAATTGCTGCTGCATTTAATTCCATCGCTGTTGTACATGTTGCATGTGCAATCGCTGTTGTAATATCAGGGTTATTAGATACTCTCAATTTCTCCATTCTAGAACGATAATCAATATCTTGCTCAGCTCTCTCTGCAATTCTAGCCATTGTTTTAACCGCTTCTACAGGGTACTGACCAGCAGCACTTTCTCCGGATAGCATAATTGCTGTTGTTCCATCATAAATAGCATTAGCAATATCTGTTGTCTCTGCTCTTGTAGGACGTGGGTTTTTAATCATAGACTCTAACATCTGAGTAGCTGTGATTACTTGTTTTCCTTTTGCTACTGCCATTTTAATCATTCTTTTCTGTATTACAGGTACTTCTTCCATAGGGATTTCTACACCCATATCTCCACGAGCTACCATAATACCGTCAGCTACTTCTAAAATCTCTTCCAAGTTATCAATACCTTGCATATTTTCAATTTTAGCAATAATTTGAATTGGGCTATTATGCTCTTCTAATATTTTTTTAACTTCTAAAACATCTTCTTTGTTTCTAGTGAATGATGCTGCAATAAAGTCAAACTTGTATTCAATCGCAAACATAATATCTGCTCTATCTTTTTCACTAATAAAAGGCATTGATAAAATAGCTCCCGGAAGATTAACACCCTTTTTATTAGATACAAAACCACCATTCATAACGGTACAGATAATATCATTCCCTTGGATTTTCTCCACTTTCATTTCAATAAGGCCATCATCGATAAGGATGCTCATACCTTCTTTGATATCATTTGTTAATTCTTTATAGGTAATAGATGCGCGTGTTTCATCACCCACGATGTCATCAGTTGTTAATGTAAATTCCTGTCCCGCCTGTAACTCTACCTTACCTGTTGCAAAATCTTTCAAACGAATTTCAGGACCCTTTGTATCTAAAAGGTTAGCTATTGGTAAATTTAATTCTTTTCTTACTTTATCAATATTAACAAATTTTCCTCTTTGTTCTTCATGATCACCATGTGAAAAGTTATAGCGGCAAACGTTCATACCTGCTAACATTAGTTCTCTTAGTTTCTCTTCGCTCTGACTTGCTGGTCCAATTGTACAAATTATTTTAGTCTTTCTCATTATAAGTTCCTCTCACTTATCCTTTTATTATTGTAATGTAAATCTTTTTTTCTCTGCAGATAATTCCCTGAATCGGTAACTCTTTCTGCACATAATCTATAACCCGTTCCTTTACTTCTTTACTCATCACTTCACCTGGCACAATAATCGGCGCCCCTGGTGGATAAAGGTAAATATAGTCCCCAACTACATTTCCTACGCTTTCTTCAAGTAATACCTCTTCTCTACTCTTATCCCAGGCTTCAAATATTTCCATTTGCTTTAGCGGTAGTGGATTACATTGATTGCTTTTTTCCACTTCGTTCCTTTTAAGTTCCTCATCTATAGTAAGGATTGCTTGGGTAAGTCTTTTATAACCTTCTTCTTTATCTGCAACAGTAAACATGGCTAAAACATAAGTCCCCGCAGACATTTCCATCTGCAAATGATATTTATCCAATAAAATCTGATAAAGCTGTTGTCCCGTAATATTCGTATTCTTTACCGATATCACTAACTTTCCAATGTCATTTTTACTGCTTGCCAGCTCAGTTTGTGTTTTACTGGGGAAAACTTTTATATGCTTACATTTTTTTAATTCGCATATCATCTCGTTCCAGTATAACATAAATTGTTTAAACAATTCTTTCCCACTTTGTTCCATTAGGGAAAGTGATTCTTCCATCGCCGCCATCAAAATATATGAAGGGCTACTGCTTTGATATATGCTAAGAAACCGTCTTAGTTTATTCCTATCAACCAAGGTTCCGTTTACATGTAAAAGTGCTGTTTGGGTTGGTGATGGCAATGTTTTATGCAGACTTTGTATAACAATGTCCACCCCCTGCACGCAGCTACTAAGTGGCCACGCCTCGTGGAACCCTAAATGAGCACCATGAGCTTCATCCACAATAAGTGGAATTCCAAATTTATGCGTTATCTTGGCAATTTCTGCAATGTTCGATACCACACCTTCGTAGGTAGGAGAAACAATTAATACTGCGCCAATATCTGAATTGGCTGAAATTGCCTTTTCTACTTGTTTAGCTGTAATCTCCTTATGGATGTCAAAGACTTCATCCATGTCAGCCAAAAGATAACAAATCTCTAACTCTCGCAAATATGCTACATGGTATGCTGCTTTATGACAATGTCTTACCATAAGTAGCTTTCCACCTCTCGGTAAAACTGTAGATACCGCGCTTAATATGCCTGCCGTACTTCCATTAACTAAGAAATAGCTTTCTTCTGCACCATACAACCTAGCCGCACTGTCTTGAATATCTTTTAATATGCCTGTAGCACCATGTAAATTATCAAAACCATCTATCTCTGTAATATCTAGCTTACCAATTTTTTCTAATACACTCGTCATTGGCATTCTTTTATGCCCCGGCATATGGTATGGATAAAAATCTGATTCACCATAATCTGTTAATACTTGAACTAAATTCTTCAAAGTCTTTTCCTTTATAATACTTTTGCTAATTCATTCTTCCAACAATTCTTTTGTCTCTTTTAAATCGTCTTGATCCATGACCCTTATGAAAACGAACTGTCTCCATAAAGGAACACCATTTATCTGCCGTCGTTACCACCCATGCTTCACGACACATTGGGGGAACTACTGTAAGTGGCCACATATGCTTTTGGATAATATCTCTCTCCCTAGGTGTTAGCTTATATTCCTTCTCCGCATTTTTTAGGGCTATACCCGGATGATAGAATCCATGCAACCTAAAAGGAGCTATATGTTCCTTGTCATGCCAATCATATAAGAAGTAATCATGAAGCAATGCACCTCTTACTAATTCCTCTTCATTAAAATCAAACGGTAACTTTCTACTTATTGCTAAACTGTATTTTGCTACATTCATGCAATGATTGTTTACTGTCATTGTTCCATGCTGGATATAATCCTTTGTACTATCAAAGTTCTCCGAGCTAATAATATCTATGGCACTAACTTTAATTCGATTATGAAGTTTTTTTTGTTTTTGATATTCATCTATCCATTTTTTTGCTCGTTTAGAATTGCGTGCTTTGGTCTTTCTCATAAAATACCTCCGTCCAAACTAAACTTAATAGTAATAACACACAACTGGGAATTTCTCTTCAATGTAGCTATATATTTCTTCCGCCTTACTAAGTGGAAGGTTAACACAACCGTGAGAACCATTGGTCAAATATATTTCCCCTCCAAAGCTTCTTCTCCATGTAGCATCATGCATTCCTATATTTCCGTTAAATGGCATCCAAAAGTTTACGGGTGTTTCATAATCTGCACCACGAAGTACCGCATTCCTTGTTTTATAGGTTAATCCAAAAACTCCGCCTGGTGTTGTATTCCCATCTGAAACATTTCCAGATACAAAATCAGATTCAAGAACTATTTTGCCCTTAATATATAGATAAAGGTGTTGATTGGTCAAATCTATTTCTACATAAGAGCTTCCGATATCACTCATTCCCTTTACATACGCAGTATGGCTATATTCTGGTTCTCTTTCCGTTACTGCTCCTTGATTAATTAATTCAATCAAAGCTTCTTTTTCCGCTTTGCGGTTGGTTTGCCATCCATAAGCTCCACTCTTTAGAGATAGCTCTTCGCCTAAGGTAGTTGTAAACTTACGATTTTTGCCATAGGTATCGTAAGCCTTCGCTTTTTCTATTATATATTCCCCCACCTTATCTTCGTCCAAAATTACTTTATTTTCTTCAAATGTAACCCATTCATTTATAATACTTCCATCTAAGATTTCTGTGTTTCCATTCCAGTCATATGTTATTTTGGTCGAAACCAAAGTATTAAGCTGTACAAGCGTTTTTACAAGCACTTCATTCTGAGAATTTATTTCTGGCTCTATATAGCAACCTTGTTCTTCTAGATTAAGAACAGTCTTCATGCTTTCTATTGCTTCACATACACGTTCTAGCGTAATCGCTTTATCCAGTAAAGTTCCTTCCTTCTCAGAAGCAATTGCATATTCTGATGTTTGAGAATCATATCCTCCAATATATGCATTTTCTGGATTTTTCATTTTTGCATCGGATAAAAATTCTGCCGCTTTTAATTTATCTTCTAGCTTTTGGCGACTATAGTTCTTCACCTGCATTGCATCAATGCTATTTGTCATTCCACTCCAAAAACTACTAATCCATAATAATGGTTTTTGAGAAATCTTGCTAGTAAGCACTATTTCTTCCAAAGATACTTCTAAATCAACATCTGTTGAAGATAGGGATAACACAACATTACCTTCTCTATCTATAATATCAAGAACGTAATCATCATAAATACTTGTTTCCAATTCATTGATTACTTGATCCACTTTTTTTAAGCTACAATCCCAATTACTTATTGTACTATTGGGAAAAAAGTGGGTATTAAAGAATAAGGCAAATCCTAAATAAACCAACAGTATAATACTAACTAAAACAAATGATATAACAATACCATTTTTATTTGATTTAGTTTTTGTAACCTTATTCGTTTCTTGATTTTCTTGATCGTTTTGAACTTCTTTAACTTCTTGAATCTCCTTAGTGCTCTCACTCATAATAATTGCAAATCTCCTATTTCACAGCTTCACCTTTTATTTCAGCAATGAAGCCTATTTCAGCACTTTATTATAACACTTTTCTAAATAGAAATATAGCACTTATCTTACAAATTTACGTTTCTTTACATGAAAAAAACATAAATTTTAGATATAAAACCATTTGCATAATAGAAACCATAAATTTAGACATAAAAAAGCACCATACAATTTCTTGCATGATGTTCTCCCACCAATTTATAATGAGCGTGCGGGGGTTCGAACCCCGGACAACTTGATTAAAAGTCAAGTGCTCTACCAACTGAGCTACACGCCCGTACATATTTACAATACAAATGCCCAGAGCCGGAATCGAACCAGCGACACGAGGATTTTCAGTCCTCTGCTCTACCGACTGAGCTATCTGGGCGTTTAGTCTTAAAAGACTGAGTAGCGGGGACAGGATTTGAACCTATGACCTTCGGGTTATGAGCCCGACGAGCTTCCAGACTGCTCCACCCCGCGTTAGTTATTATATAATTATATGCATATTTGTTTTAAAATATGCAATGGATGGAGGTGGATTCGAACCACCGAAGCAATTTGCAGCAGATTTACAGTCTGTCCCCTTTGGCCGCTCGGGAATCCATCCATAAGAATTATTTAATTCTTCCTGATATTATAAAATATCAAGCCGATAATCGGACTCGAACCGATAACCTGCTGATTACAAATCAGCTGCTCTGCCAATTGAGCCATATCGGCATATATTCATAGTATAAAAATACTATAAAATGGGACCTACAGGGCTCGAACCTGTGACCCTCTGCTTGTAAGGCAGATGCTCTCCCAGCTGAGCTAAGATCCCACATTGAATATTATGCTATATTAATAACAAACGACCCGGAAGGGACTCGAACCCTCGACCTCCGCCGTGACAGGGCGGCGCTCTAACCAACTGAGCCACCGGGCCATTTAAAGGCTTGTGCCTTCAAAACCGAACATTGAATATTTCATCCTACTTCTTTCCAACCTTTGGATAAGCCCTCGATCGATTAGTAAATGTCAGCTGAACACATTGCTGTGCTTACACCTCATTCCTATCTACCTTGTCGTCTTCAA
>JAVBUZ010000197.1:0-26982 GCA_031554725.1 Lachnospiraceae bacterium
TAACACCTAGATGAAGTGCTTGCATTTGCTTTAGGTCAGAAAAGACTATTTTAGGCGAGTCATCCAATAATAGACTACCAGCTTCTAATACTAGCAAACGCTGGGCATATTCTGCAATAGCATCGGCATTATGAGAAATAAGAATAATCGTAATTCCTTCCTCGGCGAGGCTACGAAGTAGCTTTAGAAAACGTTCTCTAGCAAAAGGATTCAGGCCAGCAATGGGCTCGTCTAAGATAAGTGTTTTTGGTTTGCTAGCAAGGATTCCAGCGATGGCGACGCGCCTCTTTTCCCCTCCTGAAAGGGCTAAGGGAGATTGGTCCTTGATGGTTTCGTAAGAAAAGCCCATGCTCTCTAGCGCCCACTTTACGCGCTCCGTTTGCTGCAATTTTGAAAGCCTGCAATGCTTTAGTGCAAAAGCAACATCCCTCTCTACCGTGGTTTCAAAAAGTTGATATTCGGGATATTGAAAAAGGACCCCAACCTTTTGTGACAGATAGTGTTTGGGGTAGGAGGAAAGATGAATATCCTCGTCGTCTATAAAGACCTTGCCCTGACTAGGAGTAAGAAGACCAGCAAAAAGTTGCAGTAGCGTTGTTTTGCCAGAGCCGGTGGGCCCCATAATACCGACAAATTCTCCATCTTCTATTTGCAAATTTATATTATCAATGTTGGGTCTTTTATCCTTTGCGAAAGCATCATAGGAAAAAGACACCTGTTCTAATCTAATTGACATAGTAGTTCTATTAACTCCTGATTTGTAATGGGACAGCGCCCCAACTGAATGCCATCTTTTTGTAGGTCATAAAATAGGCGAACAGGGAGAGGGGGGAGAAGTCCAGCTTTCTTAAGTAGGCATGCATCGGATAAAATTTCTAAAGGAGAGCCAGCGGCGATAATCTGCCCTTTATTCATAAGATAAATTTTATCAGAAAAAATGGCTTCCTCTACATAATGTGAAATCATAATAATGGTCTTTCCTTCCTCTTTATGAAGACGAGAAATAAGGGACAAAACCTCGTCTCGGCCACTTGGGTCTAGCATAGAGGTTGCTTCATCGAAAATAAGTATATGAGGGTTTAAGGCAAGTATTCCAGCTAAGGCAATGCGTTGTTTTTGTCCACCGGAAAGGGTGTGAATATAAGCATTTTCGTAGCCATCCATTTCCACAAGACTAAGTGCTTCATGAATACGAAAATTCCATTCATCTTTAGGGATTTGGTGATTTTGTAGACCAAAGCATAAATCCTCACGCACAATAGGAGAAACAAATTGATTGTCGGGATTTTGAAAAATCATGCCACAAAATTGGCGAACG
The DNA here is from genome assembly GCA_031554725.1 of Lachnospiraceae bacterium. Lineage (GTDB taxonomy): Bacteria > Bacillota > Clostridia > Lachnospirales > Lachnospiraceae > JAVBUZ01. The sequence continues at coordinate 1,319 of JAVBUZ010000197.1, forward strand.
CTAGAAATGTCCTTTGGAGAAGCGAGCTGAACATCTCCGACTACAAGACTTCCAGTTTGCAAGGAAAGTAATGCATTTATATGCTTTGCTAGGGAGGACTTACCGGAGCCATTTTCGCCAAGAAGGGTAATCCATTCCCCTTTCTTGATGTAAATGTCAATGTTTTCAAGAGCAAGGCTTTGAGAAGGATCAAAATCGTAGGAATAGCTTATTTGATGTCCTTTAATCATATTTGCACCTACACTCCTTTCAACCTTGTTATTTCGCGATAATTGTATTATTATCTAATATAAGAGTGCAAGTCAATAACTATTTTATGAAATACAGAAGTGGGGAAAAACGTGAAAATAATTTCAAGAATATTATATACAATAGCTGGGCTATTTGCATTACTTTGTATTGGTGTTTTGGTTTTTGCTTTTAATCCGGACCTAACCCAAAAGACAGCAGATTTCTTGTATAAAGGAAATAATAAGGTTACAGAAAAAGAAAACAATAGCTCAGATTTAAGCAGTGAGCCTACCGGCTTTGGTGAAAAAGAAGAAAGTGGCAGAACATCTATAACCATAGAATTTAAAGATCCCTTGGAGGATGGAGTTACGAATCCATATCCCGAGGATAAAAGATATATTATTCCACAGGACACAGACCTAGTAGTACCAGATAAAGTAGCAGGTAGAACTGGGTACATACCTCTGACACATGATGCAGAGGAAATAAGTCAAAGCAGGGAGAGTATTGGAACTGGAGAAACTGGTAGCGATCTTTCTTTTGATACCAATATTTATCCTTATTATGGAATGCTAAATGACAAGCTAAAGAATGTCTATAAGCAAGTATATGCCAATGCGACAGCACTGATTGCGAATTTTTCACCAGTTGAAAATATTTCAGCCAGTCAAGTAAGCTTGGTTTTTGAAGCAGTATATAATGACCACCCAGAACTATTTTGGTTAGATACCTCATATTCGGGAACGTATTTGGCAGATGGAAGCTGTTTGGAATTAAAACTTAAGTTTAACCAAACTGCGTTGGATATAGATAACTGCAAAAACAGCTTTACCAAAAAGGCCAATGAGATTATAACAGGCGCCCTAAAATATACATCAGCTTATGAAAAAGAAATTTTTGTTCATGATACCCTTTTAGCAAAACTAGAATATCAGTTAAGTGCTCCATTAAACCAAAGCGCTTATAGTGCATTAGTAAATGGCAAGACGGTATGTGCTGGCTATGCTAGGGCTTTTCAATATGTGATGCAGCAGCTTGGAATTCCATGCTATTATTGTACGGGCTATGCAGGAGAAAGTCATGCTTGGAACATCGTTCGTATGGGTGAACATTATTATAATGTGGATTTAACCTGGGATGATTTGGATATAAAGAGCTACGATTACTTTAACCGAACAGATACTTACTTTTCCAAGACACATATAAGGCAAGACCTATCGGTATACCTGCCTGCTTGCTTAGGAACTACTTATGAAGGCAAAAAGACGATTAAAAAGACAGATACAAGCAACAAAGCACAGGATGGTAAGGAAGAAGAGGATGAAGAGCCCGAGGAGCTTACCGTAAGTGGCTCTGATGCGCAGTATAAGGGTGAAACCTTAAAAACCTTAGCGGATTACTACACCAATTGCTATAATCAGATGATTAAAGGTCCTGATGGAACTGTATTATTTCAGAATATCGTAAGTGAAGCGGTTTTAAACCAAATCTACGAGGCATCTGAAAAGGAGACATACAATGCAGGCTACATGGATACTTTTTTGAAAAAAACAAAGAAAAAATCAGGAAAGATAACCATAAAAGTTGAAAAAAATGCGGATGGAACATATTTCTTAAGTCATGAGGTAACAACATCATAGATGTTGGTTGAAGAGGAAATATTCTTGTTTCCATAATGTTGAGAAAGTGGTACAATAGTATCTAATAAAATTACCCCACAAAGAGGTATCATATGATGGATAGAACAATATTACAATTAAGTGCAAATATTAGTGAAGCAGATACATTTACAAAACTTTTGAGCGGCTATCCGATTCAAACAGCGTGTGTAATATTTTTAATTCTATTTTTAGTTGGAGTCATCATTTTTCAGGTATGGATGAACAGGGTTACAAAAAAATGGAATGAAGAACTGGTAAAGGCGAATAATGCAAAAAGCTTTTTCCTTTCAAAGATGTCCCATGAAATTAGAACACCGCTAAATGGTATCAATGGATCACTAAACATTTTAGCTGAAAACGAAGGACTTCAAGATGACAAATACATGAAGATAGCGAAAACATCTATTGTGCATCTGATTGGTGTTATTAATGATATTTTAGATATGTCCAAGATTGAAAGTGGAAAGATGGAACTTCATATAGGCTTTTTATCTTATGCAGATTTAGAAAAGAAAGTTTATGATGCCGTGCTACCTTTAGCAGAGGAAAAGAGAATCAATATTACCAAACCAGTAATTTTATCTCCTCGAACAGGTATCTATGCAGATAGTGTTAGACTCATGCAAATTATCGTAAATCTAATGTCTAATGCCATTAAATACACTCCCGAGGGTGGACGAGTAACCTTAAACATGGATGTCGAACCAGTTGGAGAGGATAAAGAAAAGCTACGTATTGAAGTTATTGACGAAGGAATTGGTATGTCCGAGACCACGATGTCGATTATGTATAGAGCCTTTGAACAGGAAGAAAGTTCAGGAACAAAGCTTGGATCTGGATTAGGACTTACGATTACCAAAGAGCTTGTTGAGTTAATGGGGGGAACCATTAACATTGAGAGTGAAGAGGGCTCAGGTACTAGAGTTGTTGTTGAGATAACATCTACGTGGGGTACAGAAGTTTTAGAGGAAGAGTTCCCGACGATGGTGGAAATTCCAGAAATGCCAGATTTCTACGGAAAGAAAGCGTTATTGGTTGAAGATAATACTATAAACGCAGAAATTGCTAAGGTACAGCTACAGAAATTAGGAATGACAGTTGAGCTTGCGGCAAATGGTAAAGAAGCAGTTGAACAGTTTCTGGCTTCTGAGGAAGCATATTATGATGTTATTTTTATGGATATTATGATGCCAATTATGGATGGCTATGAAGCCACCAAGCTAATAAGAAGTGCAGGCAGGCCAGATTCAGAGAATATTTTGATTGTAGCTATGACGGCTATGGCATTTGCTGAGGATGCAGAAAAGTCTAGGGCTTCAGGTATGAACTACCATCTACCAAAACCATACGATTCCAAGGGAATTAGAGAAATATTAAATGATGCATGGAACTAAAAAAATCGGCTTAGGCCGATTTTTTTAGTTCCATGCAAGGGAAACTCTTACAATCTTTTAGAATATTTTGCAAAAAAAATCAAATACTATTGGAAAACAAAATAAGTGCAAAATGGAAAAAAAGAAAGAGAGTGGTAACGTATGAATACAGTAGGAAAACAAAGTATAAAGCTTCCCATCCCAGTCTATATAAATGGTAGTGCCTCTATCGTAGGAAAGAAGGAAGGCGAAGGGCCGCTAGGACTCTTATTTGATATGGTGGGCGAAGACAATATGTTTGGCTGTGAAAGCTGGGAAGAGGCAGAGAGTAATCTACAAAAAGATGCTGTCTATATGGCTCTTGGCAAGGCGGGAAAAAGAGCAGAAGACATGAGATACATTTTTGCTGGTGACTTATTGGGTCAATCCATAGCTACATCATTTGGTATAATGAACTATAATATACCACTATTAGGAGTATATGGAGCCTGTTCTACCTGCGGAGAATCTCTAAGCCTAGGGAGCATGGTGGTGGCAGGAGGCTTTGCCGAGGAGGTGGTCTGTGTAACCTCAAGCCATTTTGCCAGTGCAGAAAAAGAATTTCGTTTTCCCCTAGCATATGGTAATCAGAGACCGCTTTCTGCGATGTGGACAGTTACTGGAAGTGGCGCTTTTGTGATAGGACGTGAAAAGGGAGAAAACCCTAAAGCAGCAATTACAGCCTTAACCGTTGGAAAAATAGTGGATTATGGCTTAAAGGATTCCATGAATATGGGAGCTTGTATGGCTCCAGCGGCGGCGGCAACTATAGAACAGCATTTAATTGACTTCAATGGTCAGCCAGAAGATTATGATAAAATTATTACAGGTGACCTAGGAAGTGTAGGGCAGAAGGTGCTAATAGACCTGCTTAGAGATAAGGGCTACGATATTTCGGAAAAACACATGGATTGTGGAATGGAAATTTTTGATAGCGAGTCTCAAGATACCCATGCCGGAGGTTCGGGCTGTGGTTGTAGCGCAGTTACCTTATCAGCATTTATTTTAAAGCAGCTAGCAGAACACAACTGGAAAAAGGTATTGTTTGTTCCAACAGGGGCACTTCTTAGCAAAACAAGCTTTAATGAAGGGCAAACGGTTCCGGGAATTGCCCATGCGGTGGTACTTGAAACTATTTCTAATTTGGAGTAATATGTAAACGTATAAAATACAGAATGAGAAATGGAAGAAATATGAACTTTAGAGAAATTACGTTAGAAGATAAGGTATGGATAGATCCGCTACTTGCAGAATCTGATTTTCGGGGGTGCGACTACACATTTGCAAACTTATTTATATGGAAAGATCAATTTAGAGAAATGATTGCTTGTGTGGAAGGAATGCTTTGCGTAAGAAGATGGGAACCAGAAACAGGAAGATACATGTATTTGTTTCCCGCTGGAAATGGCAATTTACAAGCGGCAATTGATTTTATGACAGAAGATGCCGCTTCGCTAGGAGAAAAATTATATATTAGAGGATTTACAAAAAAGGAAGCTGAAAAGATTAAGCAGCTTTTTCCGGAAAGGTTTCAATTTGAATGTATAAGAGATGAGTGGGATTATCTATATAATGTGCAGGATTTGAGCGAACTTGTTGGGAGAAAGTATCACGCAAAAAGAAACCATATCTCTAAGTTTTTAAACACAGGCGAATGGAAATACGAATCACTAGACGAAAGTAACATGGCAGAATGTTATGAGATGCATAAACAATGGTATCATGAGCGTGTCACAGATGATGGCGCTGAAAGCTCAATGGATAATGATGCAGTTGAAAAGGCATTCCAGTATTTTAAAGAACTAGGGTTAGTAGGTGGTGTTTTATATCAGTTTGGCAGGGTAGTAGCGTTTACCATGGGAACACATTTAAGCTCTGATACCTTTGTTGTACACATTGAAAAAGCTTTTGCTGATGCGGCAGGAGCCTATCCTATGATTAATCAGCAGTTTGTATTAGATAAAATGAAGAACTATCAATTTGTAAACCGTGAAGAGGATCTTGGAGTAGAGGGGCTACGTAGAGCAAAGGAGTCTTATTATCCTGCGATGATGGTGGAAAAATGCATAGCGATAGAAAAGTAGAACAAATAATTCAAGTTTGGAAAACATGTTTTGGAGATGAAGAAAGCGAAATCGCTTTCTTCTTTGACTATTTTAAGGAAAAGGTCACAACCTATACTTATGAGGTAGAAGAATCGGTGGTAAGTATCTTAAATCTTCTTCCAGCTCAGATTGTAACGAAGGCAGGGGTAAAGGATGCCAGCTATATTTATGGTGTCGCTACCTTACCAGAGTTTAGAAAAAGAGGTTATAGTAGTGATTTAATAAAACAAGCAATTGACGCGGAAGGCGAAAAAGGAAACTTAGTTTTTTTAGTTCCAGCCCAGCAGCAGTTACAACTATTTTATGAAAAACTGGGATTTTCCTTGTGTGCGAAAGCACAAATAATAACTGTAGATGAAAAAGAAATAATGAGTCAAGCAGATAAGCTTAAAACTGTGCCTCAGATCGGATCATTTTCGCCTGAGAGTTATCAGAGACTTCGGGAAAAAGCTTTTTTTAAAGAAGGTTTCTTTACCGGTAAGCAGCAGATGACAAGCTATGCACTAAAGCTATGGTTAGAGGATGGCGGGTGCTGTAAAAACGTGATTTGTGACGAAAAGGAATATGGAATTTTATATAAGCTTCATTCAAAAAGACTTGAGGTGTTAGAAATAACAGAAGAGGATGATGCTAAAGCGCTAAGTCTAGTGGCAGGAATTGGAAGAAAGCTAGAGGCAACGGAAATAATTCTTCGAAGAGGCTATGATGTTATGATAGCAGGGGGAGAAGAGCTTTCTATAAATGAGGGGTATTTTAATCTTGCTATGGATTAAAGCTTGAAGTAAAATATAGAAGGAGAGAAGGTTGTACATATGCGAAGTATGGAATTTAAGATGGAGCGTCAGGGCCTTTTGGAAATCGGCCAAAAAGTAACCGTGACAGAAGGTGTTTTACCAAGTAACTACTATTATACCATTGATCCGTCTCTAGCGATGTCGGGAAATATACCCTTTAGGGAGAGGCTTACGGTAAAAGAAGGAACGATTACAAACATTGTTGAAAACGAACGAGGCTTTTATGTAACTGCCGAGTTTGAAGAAAATAAATAAAGTTAAGAAAAGAGGAAGAGTATGTTAAAGAAAGTATCGACAACAAAAGCACCAGCAGCAATTGGACCTTATTCACAAGGTATCATCGTTGATAAACTTTTATTTACGTCAGGACAGGTTCCTATTAACCCTGCAAATGGCGAGGTTGAAGGAGAAGACATTACCCAGCAGGCTGAGCTTGTTATGAAAAACGTGGGTGGTCTTTTAGAAGAGGCTGGAGCAGATTATACTAAGGTAGTTAAAACAACCTGCTTTTTAGCTGATATGGGCGATTTTGCGGCCTTTAATGAGGTATATGCCAAGTATTTTACTGAGAAGCCAGCAAGAAGCTGTGTAGCGGTAAAAACATTACCAAGAAATGTTCTTTGTGAAGTGGAAGTAATTGCTTACTTAGACGAAGAATAGAAGACATGCTAGAAACGAGGTAAGTATGGGAAATATCGTTCTAATAGGGATGCCTGGCGTTGGCAAAAGCACAGTCGGCGTGGTATTAGCCAAGCACCTTGGATATCAGTTTATTGATTCGGATTTAGTGATTCAGGCGAAGCATGGAAAGCTATTGCACGAAATAATTGAAGAAAAAGGGATAGAAGGATTCTGGCAGGTTGAAAATGATGTCAATGCTCATTTAGATGTAGATAGAGCTGTCATAGCAACTGGTGGGAGTGCAATTTATGGCGAGGAAGCTATGGAAAACCTGGCTAAGGAAGGAACCATACTTTATTTGCAACTTTCTTACGAAGAGCTAGTCAATCGCTTGGGTGACTTGGCAGCACGAGGGGTTACCATGAAAACGGGGCAGACTTTAAAAGAGCTTTATGAAGAAAGAATTCCCCTATATGAGAAATATGCGACAAAAGCCATTTGCTGTGATGGCAAGATGATAAGAGAAATTGTAGCAGAAATTAGCACATGTATAAAAAAATAAGTTTTGGAAAAAATAGCGAGTAGAAATACTTGCTATTTTTATTTCAAGAAAGATGAGGAAAACGTTATGGCTTATATCAATGCATTTTGGGTGGGTGGTTTAATATGTGCACTATGTCAGGTTTTAATGGAAAAGACTAAAATGATGCCAGGAAGAATTATGGTTATGCTTGTTGTACTTGGAGCTATTATTAGCTTCTTTGGCTGGTATGCCCCATTTGCAGAATATGCAGGTGCTGGTGCATCAGTACCCCTATTAGGTTTTGGAAACCTCTTGATGAAAGGGGTAAAGGAAGCAATAGATGAAAATGGGATTATCGGAGTTTTCCAAGGTGGATTTAAAGCAGGTGCAGTAGGCAGTAGTGGTGCACTTATCTTTGGTTATCTGGCGAGTCTTATTTTTAATCCTAAGATGAAAAAGTAATTATTAATCTTTAGTTAATCTTTCATTAAAACACACCTTTTTTTTCAAAATGTGCTATTATAATTTATTAGGAAAAGTGCATATGATGAAGTGCAGTTATTATTGTAAGAGAGGTATGGGATGAAGCGTAAATTTTTTACCTTTGCAGGATTGCTAATTTATATGGAAATAATATATCACATCGCAAGCTTTGGATTTGGGATGTTAAGTCCGATATTGATGTTTCCTATCATCATTTTTGTGGCGGGCTTACAAAGCTTGCTTTGTGGACTATTTAGAGAGCGAACCAATAAAATACTGCTATGGTGCAGTTTGGTATTGGATTATTTGATATTTGCCAGTCAGCTAGTGTACATGAGTATTTTTAAGCAGCCTCTACTTTTTGCGGCCATGACCAATGCGGGGAAGGCGGCAGTAACCAACTATTGGCGAGAAGCTCTCTATGGAATCCTTATGGTGAGTGGTTATTTACTTCTTTTGGCAGTGCCCCTTGTGCTTGTAGGCGTGCTGCTACATAAAAAGAAGCTGGACTGTATTACTTATAAAAAGAGAAGTTGGATTGAGGCATTAATAGCACTAACAATAGGCGCAACAAGCTATGCAGTGATTTTGATTTTGGGAAGTATGGCAAGTACAGACTATTTTGAAGAATTTAGTGAATTTTTTGACCCCAATATGATTATTGAAAATTATGGTGTGCTACCCGCTGTGCAAAGAGATATCGTGGATGGAATATTACCAGAAAAGGAATTGAAGCTTGAAGCCTTTAGAGTGGAAGAAACAGAGCTTCTACCAGAAGAATCAAAAGTAATTACGGTAGACGAAAGCAAAGTCAAGCCCCCATTTGCACAGGGAGGGACACAAGTACCTAAGCTAGATACCTCACCCAATGTGTTGCCAATTAATTTCGCCACTCTAGAAGAGCAGGAGGAAAATGGTGCAGTAAAGAAATTAGCAGCCTATATGCAAACCATGGAACCGACCAAGAAAAATGAATATACAGGTATGTTTCAGGGATATAATTTGATTTATCTTACAGCGGAAGGTTTTTCGACTTATGCGATAGATGAAGAGCTTACCCCTACTTTGTATAAGCTTACACATTCAGGCTTTGTGGTAGATGACTATTATGTTCCCCTTTGGCAAACCAGTACAAGTGATGGTGAATATGTGAACTTAACGGGCCTAATTCCTGATCAACAGTTTAGCTTGAAGAGAAGCGCCGCTAATGAGCAACCTTTTTCTTTGCCGGCTTATTTTGCCAAGGAAGGTGTAAAAAGCTATGCGTATCATAATAACACCTTGTCCTACTATGATAGGCATTTAAGTCACCCTAACTTGGGCTATGACTTTAAAGCATCAAAGCTAGGTGACTTGAGCGCAGAGGAGTGGGGAGACAAAGTGTTTCCGATGGATAATGCGAATTTCTGGCCTTCTTCTGATTTGGATATGATGAAGGCAACTCTTCCGGAGTATATAAATGATGAGCGATTTCATGCCTACTATATGACAGTATCAGGACATATGAATTATAATTTTACTGGGAATAAGATGTCTGGTATCCATAAAGAGGAGGTACAGAATCTACCTTATTCGGAGGAGGGTAAGGCATATATTGCTTGTAATATAGAGCTAGATAGAGCATTACAGTATCTGATTGAAGAGCTAGATAAGGCGGGTAAGCTAGAAAAAACAGTTATTTGCTTAAGTGCTGACCACTATCCTTATGCTATGAATATCAGAAATCTTGAGGAACTTGCTGGAAGGCCACTTGAAGGAACCCTAGATGTCTATAGAAATAGTTTGATATTATGGAATAGCGAGATGGAAACTGTGGAAGTGGAAAAGACAGGATGTGCGGCAGATATATTTCCAACGCTGCTAAACTTATTTGATTTTGACTTTGATTCTAGATTGTTTGCAGGAAGGGATTTACTTTCTGATAGCCCATCCTTGGTAATCTTTTCAGATAGAAGTTTTATTACCGATAAGATCATCTATAATCGAAAGGCCAAGACCCTAGAATCTAGAACGGAAGAGCCAGTAGATGAGACATACTATGAACAGATGAAAAAGCAGGTAAAGGGTATCTATGAATTCTCGGCAGGAATATTACAGCAGGGATTTTATAAGTATGTTGAAGATGCTTTAGAATAGTAATAAAAACGCCTATGAGTTATAGTACCTCATAGGCGATTTCGTTTTTGGATAAAAATTTTAAAAATGCATTGTCCCATAATATATCAGGCTCTTTATCAACTAAGAAGGTACGAAAAGAAGTACCCGTTAAAAGCACCACCTTTTGACCATCAAACTTCACAGTAAGAACAAAAGCTTTTATTTGTTGAGGGCTGATGCTAGCACCACCTTTGGAGAGAATCGGCTCCACATATTCGGGCTGTAGGTGAAATACGAACTTGAAGTTTAACGGTGTACGCTTGCCCTTTATCAAATCAAAGGCAAGGGGGCGCATATTCTTCCAAAGTGCAAATTCAAAAGGACAAATAGTAATGTCCTCTAAGTCCTCAGGAGAATAAAATTCCCTATTAATTCGCCCGTCGATATGATAAGTGGAGGAAGTCGAAATAGATGCTTCCTCAAGTAAGAATATGTCAAAGATTTCAGTGTTAAGCAATTTGTTCATAAAATGCTTTAAAGAAGAAATTTGGATTGCTAACATAAATAACCTCACGTTTGTTTTTCTCACGGCAGCTCTGTTAAAGTAAACTTTACTCAGTTTATGCATTGATGGTCTCTGCCGTTTGCGTACATTATACCATATCAGTTAAAAAAAAGTATATATCTTGCAGAAAAGTAAAATAATAGCTTTACACTGATTCGGTGTTATGCTACTATCATAAGTGGTTATTGAAACTACATAGAGTGGTTTTTGAGATATATAGCAAGGAAATGAGGTAAATTATGGCATACAAAATAGTGGTGGATAGCTGTTGTGAGCTTCCAGAGGAATATGCGCAGGACAAACGATTTGAAAGAGTACCATTAGGATTAGAGGTTGGAGACTATCAGATTTTAGATGATGAAACTTTTAATCAAGCAGAATTTTTGGCACATGTGGCAGCATATCCCAAATGTCCAAAATCTTCTTGTCCTTCACCTGAACGGTTTATGGAGGCATATAATTGTGAGGCAGAAGATGTATATGTTGTAACCTTGTCATCACAGCTTAGCGGAAGTTATAATAGCGCAGAGCTGGGAAAGAATTTATATAAAGAGACTTATGGCGAAAAAAATATTCACGTAGTAGATTCAGAATCTGCTAGCTGCGGTGAAGCTCAAATAGCTCTAAAAATTATGGAATTAGCTGAAGCTGGAAAAAGCTTTGAAGAAATCGTTTCAGCAGCAGAAAAATTTAGAGATGAACTAACTACTTACTTTGTATTAGACAACCTAGAGACCCTACGTAAGAATGGAAGATTATCTGGAGTAAAGGCAATTGTAGCATCGACTCTTAATATTAAGCCAGTTATGGGTGCTGATAAGGGGGTTATTGTACAGCGTGCTCAGTGCATCGGAATGAAGAAGGCACTAGCTAAGATGACCGATTTAATTGCAGCAGAGCTTGTAGATGGAGAGAGTAAGACGATCAGAATTACACAGTGTAACTGTCCTGAAAGAGCAGAAACGGTAAAGAAGATGTTAGAAGAAAAAGTAACCTGTAAAGCAATCACCATACTTGATACAGCAGGTGTCAGCAGCATGTATGCTAATGATGGTGGTATAATTATCGTTGTTTAGAAGGGGATTTCCCCCCCCGATTGAGCATAGTTTGACACACAAAGTTAGAAGCCAGATAAAGAAATTTATCTGGCTTCTAACTTTGTTCAAACTCACGAAACATGAGTCTTGCATATTCTAATATTTTGCCAAATGCTTTAAAAACACTACCATCTATCATGGTTATCTTGTGGAAGGAAATCTTGCTAATATGCCTTCCGTTAAGAATTACTTTTGTGTTTGGTGCAAAAAAGGAAGAGAATTGTTCAATTTGAGAAAAGAAGTTCAGTATATTTGTGCCCACGATGACCTGTTGTCCACTTACCAACGTAACAGTTATGTTACAGCCAGATTCGCAAGCAAATAAAATATCTCGTTCCTTTACATAAAAGGTTTCTTCCTTTGAACGAAGCTCTATAACCGGTTCGGCCATATCAGCAAGCTGCTGGGCATGATCAATAACATCCGGAAGCATCGCTGCAAGAATCGGTTTATCTAAAAAGATAACGCGCTCCTCCTTAGTCAATTCGTGGTAGTTAATATCAGAAGAACATAAAATAACAGGAGCTGTCGAACCTACAGTAGTTAGAGAATTTAATAAATCAATGCCAGAAGTATTACCTTTACACATGTCAATAAAGAAGGCATCATACTGCATGGGATTTTTTAATAAATTTTCTGCACTGCCAAAAGAATCCACGTATAGAGGACCTTTCGTTTGAGCACGTTTATCAGACTCTCTTTTTAAAAGTCTCTCCAATTGTTTTCTGTCCGCAACATTATCATCACAAATTGCAACATGCATAGGAGCCTCCTTTTATGAATTATGCTTTATCAGAAGAAATTTTATTGTTCTTTTATTTGGGGCACGCTCTCGCTTGGATGAATCCGTAGTGGTGCATAAAATCTGAGAATACCAGATTTAAGCACCAACGGCTTCAAACAGCCCATCATAAAAGACAATAAAATTTCTTCTGTAGAAATCAAATTTCATAAATGATAGAGCAAAAAGCGTCGGCCGACACCATTTACATAGTAAGGAACTGTACAGGTGCATAGAAAATAAGTAGGAATAGGCAAGCAAGTTGGATAATTAAAATTGCAGGCATGCCATACACAAAATACCATTTTCTTGTTTTATGTCTGAAGGAATACATACCCAAAAGGGTGCCAATACTTCCGCCTATAAACGCAACAATAAAGAGAGTTGCTTCCGGTATACGGAAGGCTCCCTTTATTGATTTACGTTTATCAATTCCCATTATGGAAAAGCCGATTAAATTTAGAACTAAGAAATATGAAAATAAAAATAATACAACAGTCATAGTATCACCTTTTTGTGGGTGCTAAGGAAGGTATTAGTTTTTACCATTAACTTCCTGCATTTTCATCGCGCGTACCTTGCAAGAAAGACCAAATAAATTGATAAAGCCCTCTGCATCGTGGTGGTCATATAAATCACCAGTAGTAAAGGAAGCAATGGATTCGTTGTAAAGAGAATAAGGAGAAGTGGTTCCAGCCTTAATAATATTTCCCTTGTATAGTTTAAACTTAACTTCACCAGTTACGTATTCCTGAGTTGACTCAACAAATGCCTGAACTGCTTCACGAAGAGGTGTGAACCATTTTCCTTCGTATACGATGTCAGCATAACGGTTACCCATTTCTTTTTTCATGGTATAGGTGTCGCGGTCTAGGATAAGCTCCTCTAACTGCTGATGAGCTTCCATAAGGATGGTTCCGCCTGGAGTCTCATATACACCACGGGATTTCATACCAACAACACGGTTCTCTACGATATCAATGATACCTACGCCGTGCTTGCCACCAAGCTTATTTAGCTCGCGAACGATATCAGCGTATTTCATCTTTTTGCCATTTACAGAAGTTGGAATACCCTTTTCAAAGGTAATAGTTACATATTCGCCTTCTTCTGGAGCTTTTTCAGGTGTACTTCCAAGAACTAAAAGATGGTCAAAGTTTGGCTCGTTTGCCGGATCTTCTAATTCTAAACCTTCATGGCTAATGTGCCAGATGTTACGGTCGCGGCTGTAAGAAGAGTTAGCAGAGAATGGTAAGTCAATTCCGTGTGCTTTGCAGTATTCAATTTCAGATTCACGAGAATCCATAGTCCACTTATCATTTCTCCAAGCTGCAATAATCTGTAGGTCTGGAGCAAGAGCTTTGATACCAAGTTCAAAACGAATCTGGTCATTACCTTTTCCGGTAGCACCGTGACAGATTGCAACAGCGCCTTCTTTACGAGCGATTTCTACTAGCTTCTTAGCGATAAGAGGTCTTGCCATAGAGGTTCCTAGTAAATATTTGTTCTCGTATACTGCATATGCCTGAACACATGGAGCAATATATTCTTCGCAAAATTCATCTACAACATCTAAAATGTATAATTTCTCAGCGCCACAGAATTTTGCTCTTTCATCTAATCCGTCTAATTCCTCTTCTTGACCACAGTCGATACATACACAAACAACTTCGTAATCAAAATTTTCCTTTAACCAAGGGATAATTGCTGTGGTATCTAAACCGCCAGAGTATGCCAAAATAACTTTTTCTTTCATAATAAAGGCCTCCATATTTAATATGTATTTGATATTCATTTATAATTCTGAAAACACTATACAATACTTTTGGTAGAAAAGCAAGTGGTGGTGTATAAAAAGTTTGTTGAATGCATAAAAACAATGAAATAATACAATAAAGTTGCATAAAACAGTTCTGGTGTGTATAAAAATGCAATAATATACAAATCGGATTTACGAAGGAGCCTTGAGAGGACTTTGGATGAGATAGAGTAAAGAGCTTGATTATATGGGTTCATTCAAAGTCACAGAGGCTGGTCAGGCTATGTTTGAAATTACAAGGGCAGCAGATTATCTTGTGACAGTTACTTTCCCTTAATTCAAACATCGTTGACGTAAGCATCATATGGATATATAATTAGTGCACGCAATGCGTGAAACGGCGTGGAGGAAAATAAGTGGAAGAGAATAAGGATTTAAAAGACAAATTAATAGAATTAAGAGCAAGTACAGGTATGAACAGAAGACAATTCTGCGAATATTTTGAAATTCCATATATGACCGTCTCAGACTGGGAACATGGAAAAAGAAGGGTTCCAACTTACTTGCTACGGTTATTGGAGTATTATGTGCGAACGCATGAACTGGCGAAAGAAAATGGCGCGGGTGAATAGATAAAGAAATGCAGATGAGGAATTTGATGGAAGAAGATAGAAGAGAACTGATTGAAGCGATAAAAGAAGAACATTTTGCTGTAACAGATGCCGTGCCGATTCAAGGAATGATTTATGTTGTTCGAGGGAAACAAGTAATGTTAGACTCGGATTTGGCAACATTGTATCAGGTAGAAACCAAAAATCTAAATAAAGCAATGAAGAGAAATATTGCTAGATTTCCAGAGGATTTTTGCTTTCAATTATCCGCTGAGGAATATTCAAACTTGAAGTTCCATTTTGGAACTTCAAGTTTGAATGATGATAATGGACATGGTGGACGTCGTAAATTACCGTATGTATTTACAGAACAAGGAATATCCATGCTATCAAGCGTTTTGAGAAGTGACGTTGCGGTTAATATCAGTATTACCATCATGCGAACATTTATTGAAATGCGAAAATACATGGCAAATACATCACTGCTATATGACCGCATCAATGAGATTGAAGTAAACCAGAAATCATATCAAATGGAAAGCAATGAGAAATTTAATCAGGTATTTAAATATATATCGGACCATGAGGAATCGCAGCAAAAGGTGTTTTATGATGGACAGATTTATGATGCCTTTAGTCTTATAATTCGTATTATTGGTGATGCTACAAGTAACATAATTCTTGTGGATAATTATGTAGATACAGAGACACTAAATATATTGGCTAAGAAGCAGAAAGATGTTTCTGTTACAATTTATACAGGCAGGAGAGCGAAACTAACGGGCATAGATGTTGATGTATTCAACAAGCAGTATCCAAAGCTGCAGATAAGACATACCAATGCTTTTCATGACAGATTTCTAGTCATAGATGAGGATAAAGCTTATCATGTTGGAGCTTCACTGAAGGATGCGGGAAAGAAGTGCTTTGCAATCACTTTGTTAAATGACAAGGGAATCATTTATGATCTTATGCAAAGATTGAATATCGAAGCCGAGGAGCAAGAATGAGCATTCAAAGAGGAAATGAATTGTATTTATGAAACTCATAAGGAAAGTTCATGTGTATAATAAATCAAAAATGATGCATAAATATATAAAAACAACTGTATAAATGCATAAAAATGCAGTTAATCTTGATAAATCTGCATAAAAATAAAAAAACAGTAGACATTTGCGTAAAAAGTGGTATGATTACAAAAGATAGATTTTTATAAAGTCGTTGGACTTTAGGAATTTGGAGGTCAGATTGAAAAATTAAAACGTTTTTCAATCGGCGATTTGTGCTTCGCACAAAGTCGCCAGGCTACGAAAAAATGGAGGTTTTGAAATGTTAAAAGTAGGCATTATTGGAGCAACTGGATACGCAGGTGGCGAGCTTGTTAGATTATTGATGAATCATGCAGAAGCAGAAATTGTTTGGTATGGTTCTAGAAGCTATATAGATAAGAAGTATTACCAGGTTTATAGAAATATGTTTGAAATTGTAGAGGACATCTGTAAGGATGATAATATAAAGGAATTAGCTGAAAGCGTAGATGTGATTTTTACCGCAACACCTCAAGGTTTCTTAGCAGAAATCCTAACTGAAGAGATTCTTTCTAAGGTAAAGATTGTGGATTTATCTGCTGATTATCGTATCAAGGATGTGGCAACCTATGAAAAATGGTATGGTATCGAGCACAAATCACCTGAATTTATTGAAGAAGCTGTATATGGTCTATGTGAGTTAAATCGTGATAAGGTAACAGAAAAGACCAGACTGATTGCGAACCCTGGCTGCTACACCACCTGTTCTATATTAACTGCTTATCCATTAGTTAAAGAAGGATTGATTGAAGTGGATAGCCTAATAGTAGATGCAAAATCAGGCACCTCAGGTGCGGGACGTGGCGCAAAGGTAGATAACCTTTTCTGTGAAGTAAATGAAAATATGAAGGCTTATGGAGTGGCTAGTCATCGTCATACACCAGAAATTGAGGAACAGCTTGGATATGCAGGCGATACTGAAGTGGTGATTAACTTCACTCCTCACCTAGTTCCTATGAACAGAGGTATTTTAGTAACCGAGTATGCAAAGCTAAAGAAAAAGGCAGATGGAAGCCTACCTTCCTATGAAGAAGTAAAGGCTGTATATGATAAATATTATAAAAATGAGAAGTTTGTACGTGTGCTAGACAAAGGTAGCTGTCCTGAAACCAAATGGGTAGAAGGCAGTAACTATGTGGACGTTAATTTTGTCATCGATGAAAGAACGGGACGTATTATTATGATGGGTGCCCTAGACAACCTAGTAAAGGGTGCGGCAGGTCAGGCCGTGCAGAACATGAACCTAATGTTTGGGCTATCAGAGAGTATGGGACTTGAGCTAGTACCTTGTTTCCCATAAGATGGTACGATAAGGAAGGAAAACGATAAGATATGCAATATACAATCAGAGCTATGAAAATTGAAGACTATGAGGGATTACATACACTTTGGATGAGCATCAAAGGCTTTGGCATTAGAAGTGTGGATGACTCCTACGAAGGTGTAGAACGCTTCCTTAGAAGAAATCCTGGAATCAGCGTAGTCGCAGAAGAAAATGGCGAGATTGTAGGTGGCATTCTTTGCGGTCACGATGGAAGAAGAGGCTGCTTGTATCATGTATGCGTTCGCGAAGACCATCGACGCCTAGGAATCGGTAAGGACATGGTAGTTCATTGCATGAACGCCCTAAAAGAAGAGAACATCAACAAAGTATCACTGATAGCCTTTACCAAAAACGACGTGGGAAATGCTTTCTGGAAAACCATAGGCTGGACCCAAAGAGAAGACCTAAATTACTACGAATTTACCTTAAATGAAGCAAATATTACTGCGTTTATACAGTAGAGCTGCTAATAAATTTTTATTATCCCTCCGTAGTACCACCATTCACTTCACTCACGCTTGCGCTCTGACAAATGCGTAGCAGTACTAAGATTTTGTCTTCGGCTAGCCTTGCCAAAATCAAGTGCTGACGCATTTATAAGGAGTTCATTTGAATGGTGGTTACTACTTGGGTGTGATAAAAATATATTGGCATTTGTAGAATAAAGGCTAGTTATTTTAATATTGGTTACAGCAGCTTTTATTCAACAATTTCTTTTGGCTTTCATTACAGTCTAAGTGGCAACAAACATTCTAACGAACTACGTATTTATCCGAGTGAGAACGTGAGTGAGGTGAATGTTGTTGCCACGTGACTGGCGATTAATCCATACAAAATTTTTAAATAATAGAGAGGAAATCAACATGAAAATACTAACAGGTGGCGTAACTGCTGCAAAGGGCTTTGAGGCCGCAGGCGTAGAAGCAGGAATAAAATATCAAAATAGAAAAGACATGGCACTTGTATATAGCACTTCACCTTGCAAGGTAGCAGGAACCTTTACTACAAATGTTGTAAAAGCAGCACCTGTTCTTTGGGATAAAGAGGTTGTAGATTATTCTCCTTTTGCCCATGCAGTTGTTATTAACTCTGGAATTGCTAATGCATGTACAGGTAAAGAGGGTTATGAATGCTGTAAAAAGACAGCCGATGAAACTGGGAAGATTTTAAATATTCCGTCAGAATCGGTGCTTGTGGCATCAACAGGAGTTATTGGTAAGCAAATACCAGTGGAAAAAATTGTAGCAGGTGTAGAAAAATTGGCTCAGGCAAAGGCGGGTAGTCTAGAGGCAGGAACTCTGGCGGCAGAAGCTATTATGACAACAGACACCATTTCTAAGCAGGTGGCAGTTTCCATAGAAATTGGTGGCGTAGAGGTTACTATTGGTGGTATGTGTAAGGGCTCTGGCATGATTCACCCAAATATGTGCACCATGCTGGCTTTTGTAACAACAGATGCAGCTATTTCCAAGGAGCTTTTACAAAAGGCAGCTAGTGAAAGCATTGGCGATACCTTTAACATGGTTTCTGTAGATGGAGATACCTCTACAAACGATACCTTCCTTATCTTGGCAAATGGTATGGCGGGAAATCCACAGATAAACCAGGAAAATGAAGACTTTGCCGCTTTTAAGGAGGCATTAAACTATATAAATACTGTTCTTTCAAAGAAGATGGCAGGAGATGGCGAAGGGGCAACCGCTCTTTTTGAAACCAAGGTAATTGGAGCATCTTCCAAGGAGGATGCAAAAATCTTAAGTAAGTCTGTTATTTGCTCTAGCCTTACAAAGGCAGCTATTTTTGGCCACGATGCAAACTGGGGAAGAATCCTTTGTGCACTAGGTTATTCAGGAGCAAAATTTGACCCAGAAAGAGTAGAGCTTTTCTTTGAAAGTAATGCTGGAAGGATTCAAATCTATGGAGATGGTGTGGCAACTGATTATAGTGAAGAAGAAGCTACAAAGATTTTGTCTGAAAAAGAGGTTACTGTAGTAGTAGATATGCATATGGGTAATGGCGAAGCCACAGCCTGGGGTTGCGACCTAAGCTATGACTATGTTAAAATCAATGCAGACTATCGTTCTTAAGGTTAAAACAAGGAGAAAATAACATGCAGGATAAAAACATGGATACCGTATTACAAAAAGCAGAGGTGCTTATCGAAGCATTACCTTACATACAGAGCTTTAACAGAAAAATCATTGTTGTTAAATATGGTGGAAGTGCCATGAACAACGAAGAGCTACAAAAAAACGTAATTAAGGATGTTACCCTTTTAAAGCTAGTAGGCTTTAAGCCTATTATTGTACATGGTGGTGGTAAGGAAATTAGCCGCTGGGTAGGTAAAGTGGGTAAGGAAGCGCAGTTTGTAAATGGACTTCGCGTAACTGATGATGAAACCATGGAAATTGCAGAAATGGTATTAGGTAAGGTAAGTAAGGATCTAGTAACTATGGTGCAGGAGCTTGGTGTAAAGGCTGTAGGGCTTAGTGGAAAAGATGCAGGTCTTTTGCAGGTAGAAAAGAAATACTCCGAGGGACAGGATATTGGATATGTAGGAGAAATTACGAAGGTAAATCCTCAAATCCTTTTTGACCTCTTAGAAAAAGATTTTCTTCCTATCGTGGCACCAATTGGTTTAGATGAAAACTTCCAGACCTACAATATCAATGCAGATGACGCTGCTTGTGCCATTGCAAAAGCAGTAGGCGCTGAAAAATTAGCGTTTCTAACAGATATAGAAGGACTTTACAAGGACATCAATGATAAGTCTAGCTTCATTTCAAGATTAACAGCTTCAGAAGCAGATGACTTAATTAATGGTGGCTTTATTGGTGGCGGTATGCTTCCTAAGCTAAATAACTGTACCTCAGCTATTAAAAATGGCGTAAACAGAGTGCATATCTTAGATGGACGTATTCCACACTGCTTACTACTCGAAATTTTTACCAAACAAGGAATTGGTACCGCAATTATAGCGGATAATGAGGAATAAAATATGATGAAAGAATATATAGAAGAAGCAGAAGCCGCGCTTCTACACACCTACAATCGTTATCAAATTGTATGGGATAGGGGTGATGGAGTTTACCTATATGATATTGAAGGCAAGAAATATCTAGACTTCGTATCTGGAATCGCTGTATTTGCGTTAGGTTATAATAACAAAGAATATAATGATGCGCTAAAGGCACAGATTGATAAGCTAATCCACACCTCAAACTATTACTACAATATACCTACCATAGAGGCAGCAAAAAAGCTTAAAAAAGTATCTGGGTTGGATAGAGTATTTTTTACCAACTCTGGTGCAGAAGCTATAGAAGGAGCTATCAAGGCGGCTCGTAAATACGCTTTTACGAAGGATGGACAAACGGACCATGAAATCATTGCCATGAATCATTCCTTTCACGGAAGAACCATGGGGGCGCTTTCTGTAACAGGAAATCCGAAATACAGAGAAGCTTTTGAACCGGGAATTGGAAACATTAAGTTTGCCAATATAAAATATTTTGATAGCGTACTTGCTTGTGTAACAGATAAGACCTGCGCAATTATCTTTGAAACGGTACAAGGTGAAGGTGGTATTTACCCAGCAACCAAGGAATTTATGGAAAAAGTAAAGGCTCTTTGTGAAGAAAGAGATATTCTTCTTATTTTAGATGAAATTCAGTGTGGTATGGGACGTACAGGCTACATGTTCGCATGGCAAAAATATGGTGTAAAACCTGATATTATGACAACAGCAAAAGCCCTAGGTGGAGGTGTTCCTGTAGGAGCTTTCCTTATGACACAAAAGGTAGCTGATAGTTCATTAGGTGCTGGTGACCATGGAACAACCTATGGCGGGAATCCATTTGTGGGTGTAGCAATAAATAAAATGCTTGATTTATTTGAGGAGAACCATATAATTAATCATGTAAGCGAGCTTACACCTTATTTTGAAAAACGTTTAGATGAGCTTGTAGAAAAATATGATTTTATTGAAACAAGACGTGGAGCAGGATTTATGCAAGGACTTGTTTTTACCAAGCCGGTAGGAGAAATCATAATAAAAGCATTAGAAAAGGGACTTGTTTTAATCAATGCGGGAACTGATATTATTCGTTTTGTTCCACCTCTAATTATAAGTAAAGAGAATATCGACGAGATGATTACCATCTTAGAGGCTTGTCTTTCATAAAATTAAAATCTGGAAATGAGGAATACAATGGGTCTGAAAAATAGACTTTTATCAGTAGGAATTATAGGATGTGTACTAGCTGGGGTTCTCTTTGTATCCCTAAGCGGAATGCAGGTTAGACAAAGAACAGAAGATAGTTCTCTTTCTTTTCATAAGAAAGAGACTATCTATTTTTGGTATACAGACACAGCCATGGCAGACTATATAGGTAGTGCAGCAGTGAGCTTTGGTGAAAAGGAAAACGTAAGAGTGATACCTGTTCTTGCGTCGGGAAGTGAGTATCTAGAGGCAATCAATGAGGCTTCTATGAATGGAAAACAGATTCCAGATGCCTACATTATCAGTAATGACACCTTGGAAAAGGCCTACTTAGCTGGTCTTGCAAGCAAGATATCAGATGAGACCCAACTTTGCACTACAAAGAACTTTCCACAAACGGCTTTGGATGCAGTTTCTTATAAAGGAAACAGCATTGCATACCCCTATTACTATGAGACAAGTGCTTTGCTATACAATAAAACTTATCTGGAGGAGTGGGCAGCAGCAATTGTGGCAGCGACCGGAGAAGGAACTAATGTGGAAGTTTTTGTGGATGAAGAAGGTCAGGAATACATGGAAGAAATGCCACTGCAAATTACCCAAGAGCAGATTGCAGCAGGAATCCCTGCGGACATGGATGGCCTACTTGCATTTGCAGATAACTATGACGCAGCAGAAAATGTAGAATCCATACTAAAATGGGATGTATCAGATGTATTCTTTAACTATCAATTTGTAGGAAAGTATATGATAGTTGGAGGCGATACTGGTGAAGATAAAGAAAACATCAATATTTACAACGAAGAAACAAAAAAATGTTTAGAAGTATATCAGGCTCTAAATCAATTCTTTTTTATTGATGCAGATAAAGTTACCTATGATTCTGTCTTGCAAGAGTTTATCGAAGGGAAAGTGGTGTTTACCCTTGTTTCGCCTAGTGCGTTAGACATACTTGCGAAAGCAAAGGAAAGCGGAGAATTTCCTTACGAATATGGAATTGCAAGAATACCACAGCCAAGCACTGAGCTGGAAGGCCGTTCCATGTCAGTTACAAATGCAGTGGTTATAAATGGCTATTCTGAAAACAAGGATCTTGCAAACCGATTTGCCACCTATTTAACAGGTGAATATTTGGAAAAGCTATATGCAAGAACGGGAAAGGTTTCAGCGAAGCTTGATGCCAATACCCAGAATCCTTATTTAATGACTTTTATGGAGGAATATAAGAACTCCATTTCACTTCCTAAGATGATAGAAACAAGTAACTTTTGGATACACGCAGAAATCGCTTTTTCTAAAATTTGGAATGGAGCGGATATAGACAGTCAGCTAAATCAGCTTTCAGCACAGATTTTGTCACAAGTGGAATAGAGTTCCAATCATGTGGACACACTACCTTAAAGATTGTTCTTTAAGAGGAGGTTCACATGATTGGATTTTTTATTGCCCTAATTTCAGGTGCACTTATGAGCGTTCAAGGGGTCTTCAATACGCAGGTAACAAAGGACTCAAGTATATGGGTGGCCAATGCCTTTGTGCAATTTACAGCTCTTTTGGTATGTTTGGCTATTTGGTTTTTTTCAGATAGAACGCCTCTTACTACGGTATTTAAGGTCGAACCCAAATACATGCTGCTAGGAGGCTGTATAGGAGCCTTTATTACCTATACAGTAATAAAAAGTATGGAAATGCTTGGGCCAGCAAGAGCTGTTATGCTGATTGTTATCGCACAGCTTTTGATTGCGTATATTATTGAGCTGTTGGGCTTGTTTGGGGTAGAAAAGCAGCCGCTAGAGTTACGAAAGATATTAGGAATGGCATTGGCTATTGGCGGCATCGTTTTGTTCAAATGGAAATAGCTTTTAGGCGGAAATCTACTTGTAAATTCACGTCATTTAATTTACAATAAAATAATCGGCATAGAGAGGCACTCCTTTTATTTATGAGAGGAGATATGCAAGATGAAACGTACCATTTTTATTACGATTTTTATATGGTTTATGCTTTGTGGGTGTGGGAAAGAAAGCTCTTTGGAGGAGGCCCTCATGAAGCAGGCAGACGGTGATATACAGACGATATCTACGGATAGTCAGTTGGATTACGTCTGTGTACATATATGTGGTGAGGTAATGGAACCTGGAGTTTATACAATAAAGGCAGAAAGCAGAGTGGCAGATGTTCTTACCTGTGCAGGAGGCTTTACCGCGGAGGCAAGCACCACCTCCATAAATTTAGCAAAAAAGGTAGAGGACGGCATGCAGGTTATTATCCCTTCGGTTTCACAAGTCTTGGAGGAGACTTTGAGCAAAGCAGAGGAGGGGATGGTTAATATCAACACGGCTACGGAAGCGGAGCTAGCGACCTTACCGGGAATCGGAAGTAGCAGGGCAAGAGATATTATTAGCTATCGAGAAAGTAATGGTGGCTTTAGCACGATAGAGGACATAATGAAGGTTAGTGGAATCAAAGAAGCAACCTTTGTGAAAATACAAGCTTTAATAATTGTTGGAAATATGGAGAGATAGAAGGAGTAAAAGGTTAAAATGGGAAAAAGAGTTTTAGTGGTAGATGATGAAAAATTAATTGTAAAAGGAATTCGCTTTAGTTTAGAGCAGGATGATATGACTGTGGATTGCGCATATGATGGCGAAGAAGCCTTAGAGTATGCGAAAAATAATAAATATGACATTATACTGTTAGATATCATGCTTCCAAAGCTAAATGGTTTTGAAGTCTGCCAGCAGATAAGAGAGTTTTCCAATGTTCCCATTATTATGCTAACGGCAAAAGGGGATGACATGGATAAGATTCTAGGACTTGAGTATGGTGCAGATGATTATATAACCAAGCCATTTAATATTTTAGAGGTAAAGGCACGTATCAAAGCAATCATCAGACGAATCGAGCCAAAGAAGGCAGAGGAAGCACAAAATATAATTGAGAGCGGTGATGTTCGCTTAGAATGTGACGGCAGACGTGTATACATAAAGGAAAAGGAAATTGGTTTAACGGCGAAAGAGTTTGAAGTATTAGAGCTACTTGCGCTAAATCCTAACAAGGTATATAGCAGAGAAAGTCTCTTGCAACTAGTTTGGGGAGCTGATTACCCTGGTGATGTTAGAACTGTGGATGTACATATTAGAAGATTGAGAGAAAAGATTGAAAGTAACCCTAGCGAGCCTAAGTATGTACATACAAAATGGGGTGTTGGATATTACTTTTTAAGCATATAGGAAAAGACACATGCAAAAGTATTATGAAAAAGTAAAAGAGATTATTAATGAGTTTAGATATTTTAAAAGCCTTAGAGTAAGGATTGCAGTTATTATCTTACTCGTGGGCATCATACCTAGTGTGCTTATGCGTTATGGAATCGTTGAAAATTATGAGGATAGAGCAGTTACTCTCCGCGCCAATACAGTGCAGAACCAGTTAAAGATATTGGCGAATCACTTAATTAACTATAATTATTTGCAGGATAATTCTTCGGATGTTATTAATGCAGAGCTAGATATGTTATCCAACCTATATGACGGAAGAGTGCTGATTATTGGTGGAAACTTTAAAGTCGTAAAGGATACCTTTGCAATTAGTGAGGGTAAAATAAATATTTCGGAAGAAGTCATTAAAGGCTTTGGTGGAGAGGCATCCTATAACTATGACTCAGAGCATGGGTGTATAGAAATTATAACACCAATTACCGAAGTAATAGGCAGGACCTCGGATTCGGGCAAGAGGGAAGAGACAGTGGTTCGTGGTGTAATGCTTACGAGTATTTCCAATGAAAGTATTGTATCTACCATGAATGTGATGAACCGAAATGCTGTTATTTTAGAAACGCTTATGATTATGGTAATTTTGGTAATTGCTTTTGCATTATCGTCTGTCTTAACAAAGCCCTTTGACCGCGTAACAAAGGCAATTAGTGACGTGAAAGCAGGATATACCAACGAAACTATTTCAGTATCCGATTATGTGGAGACGGTACATATTGTAGATGCATTTAATCAGCTATTAGAGAGAATGAAGGTGCTAGATGATTCTAGACAGGAATTTGTTTCGAATGTGTCTCATGAGCTAAAAACCCCTCTAACATCTATGAAGGTGCTGGCGGACTCGCTGCTTACACAGGCAGATGTACCAGCAGAGCTATATAAGGAATTTATGGTTGATATTGCAGCAGAAATCGATAGAGAAAATCAAATTATTACAGACCTACTTGCATTAGTAAAAATGGATAAAAAAGAAGCAGCAATGAATATTGCAGCAATTAGCATGAATGATTTAACG
>JAVBUZ010000072.1:0-48726 GCA_031554725.1 Lachnospiraceae bacterium
CATTTTAGCACTAAAAAAGAAGACCAACACTAGCTGATCTTCTTTGTAAGAGAAAGTCCATACCACCTTCCTTGCATCAAATTTTTGCAACTATTAACCTAATCTGAAAATCAGGTATGGAAATTCAGATTACAATTCAGGCTTTATAAACTCCACACCACATTCCATCGCATAATCTAAGATTGCTTTGTAGTAGTCCGGCATCACCTGATATGTTTCTGGTGTATCATGAATAAGCACAATATGGGTACTTCCTTCTTCAAGAAGCACTCCTCCATTTTCGGGATTCTTATCATGAATTCTTTTTACAATATTCTCGTATGTATAACCATTGTTCCAAGGAATTTGATATTCGGCAAAATCAAAGGTCCAAAAAATATCCATACCCTCATCCATGTGATATTCCTTATACCAGTCAAAGTAAACCTCTCGGTCATCGATTCTAGAAAAACCATTTTCTCTGAAATATGATTGTAGCTGCTCCCACTTTTCAGCTCCTCTATCCCCATACGGGAAACGAAAAATCTTATATTTTCTTTCTACTCCTGCTGCTTCATAGAGTTTGTTCAAAAGAACTTCACATTTTTGGATTTCCTCTACACATTCCTCGAAGCTTATCTTACTAAACCCTGGGTGGCTATATGTATGATTACCAATAACAACGCCTTTTTTTAAGGCGTAGATAGCTTCGTCAAAATGCGTCTCTAGATTTTTCCCTATTGCGAACATAATTGGTTCAATTCCTTTTTCTAAAAGATAATCTACAAATCCCTTTGTAACTTCTGATGAAATATCATCAATTGTAAGATATGCTTTGCTCATATTTATTTCCTCCATGTTTATCAGCTAATGCTACTTTAACGTCGTTCTTATTGTTAGGCCTACTACCATAAGTATTATAACGCCTAATCCACCAAATACTTTTGCTAAACTAAATAAATCAGCTAACGCACCTGCTACTGGAAAAATAATCAGCATTACAATCGAAAAGAACATGCTATTTACGGATATCAGTGTAGCCCTCTGCTCAGATGGTATTAATTCATTTAACGAATTGGATTGTATTGGGTACAATAGTGCGTTAAAAAAGCTTGCAATTAGAAAAGCAATCACTGCAGCATCTAATCTTTTAACTGAAAATGACATTATACAAAACGCAATCACTAAAGCGCTTATTTTAGCTAGCTTTGTATTTAAGCATTTAAAAAGCTTCTCGCTACAAAGCGCTCCAAAACAAGAGCTTCCACCTGCGAATAGCATAATAACACTAATTTGAATTTTATTTAATCCCAATCCAAAGAAATACTGCTGACTATAAAAGAATAGCATGGTATAGGCGGCAAAAATAGCGGAATAGTAGCTTACAATATTAAATATTCTTCTATCCGACTTTAAAATATACATACTAGTTTTAAAATGCTTTATCAAATTAATTGATTCATTTTCTGTAACCTCACCTTGTATTGGTGGCTCTACCATAAACAGAAGGGGAATTAGGGTTAGTAATGCAATTACAACACATGCGCTATAGCACCACACATAAGAATATTCTGCCAAAATCCCCCCAAGCACAGTTGCCACTGCCTGAGATATCTCAATTATTACATTTATTCTTCCGTTAACCTTCATATAGTCTTGTTCTTTTTCTAGTATTTTCATACTATCGTAAACAAGCGCTTCCTCTGAGCCTGAAATGCAATTGTTTCCCATTGCTTGTACTATAAAACTACAAGCAAAAAACCAAAATCCCTTGAAAAATAACATAATAATGCATGAAATCGCAATTAAAATACGTCCTAAAATCATGCTTTTGCGTCTTCCTAGCAAATCCGCCATGGCTCCTGATGGAATCTCACAAATCACGCTAGTAATATGATAAATTCCCTCTAAAATACCAATCTGCATTAGATTCATTCCACAAAACGCCAAGTAAAGTACCCAGATGGAGCTTTGCATATTCATGTTGCTTATGAAGGCATGCACATAATCTAATTTTATATTTCTATTAAGTTTTTTCGTTAATTCATTTCTTATATTCATTCGTAATTCCTCACTCTTTATTTTAATTTTTGCAATAAAAAACAGCTTACTTATATAAATGCTACTAGATTTTCACCTCGTAGAGCCTTACATAATTAAACTGTATTTGGAATTACTACTTTCTATTTTATAAAAGAAATCCCTAAAAAAGGGCGCAGTAATCCCGTAAACAAGCAAAAATGCATGTTTTTGACTGGCTACTGCTACTGCATATAGGTGTATAACCTAATCCGTTCATACCGCTGACTCCTTCTCTTATGTTTATTCATATGTTTTCTTATAGCATATTTTTATAATCACTGTCAAGGTGAGGCACCTACTTGATGTGGGGTATCTCTTATAACTACATCAAATCTTTTATATCCTATAAGTTTCGCTCCAAACAGTTTGGCAAATTATCCCATAACTCATCCACTGTTTTACTCTTAGTTAATACTTCAATTACATTTGGGTCCGGACTTGCAAAAACATATGGATAATCCTTTTCTCCTACCTCTTGCCTAATCGGAAATGCTAGCTGCTCTTTATCTATTCTAAATTGGGCATCGACTCCCTCTTTGTTACCTCGAGCGTCTAGGCGTACCCATCTCTGCACTTCACTTATGTAAACTGCATTAAGTCCATGAAGTATTAATGGCGAGTTATCCTCATCTAAGCGCAAGAGCTGATAGCAAAATCCTGTAGGCATCCCGTTCTTACGTAAAAGCGCTGCTAACAAATGAGACTTTGCATAACATATACCTTCTCGGACTTTTAGTACATCAGATGCATTGCATGTAACAATATGGCCATTTATATCTGCTGAATGTCCTATTTTATCTCTAACATATTCATATGTCTTACGCGCAAGGTCTTCCTCAGATAATACGCTAGCTTTTAGTTTTTGTGCCAATCTTGTAATAGCTTCGTCTTCAAAATCTATTATCTCTGACCTCAAAAGATAATCTTCCTTACTCTTCGACTCAAAAATCAAATCCATCTGGTTTGCCCTCACACACTATCTCTTCCATATAGCTTGACTTCCGCCCGAAACAATCCAAAAGCAAATGGCAAAAATCATGGCAGTTACGAAATTCTCACCCGCCCATATCTGTTTTATCGTCAACACCGTACAAACAAAAGCCATAACCGCAAGTACTATACTTAATATTTTTGAATACCTTTCTAAGCCCTTCATATATATCTCCTTTTACTTTATAATTCTAGTTTCCTATTTTATCACACTCCTATTGCAAGGTGAATCCTTATTTTTCATCTAGACAGTTGTTTAGCTTTTCCCATTCTTCCATAAACATATGAAGCTTTTCATTTTCCTTTGACTGCTCATCGTGTAGCTGTGTAAGCTTAACATAATCTGTCTGAATACCTGAATCTAATATTTGCTTTTGAATCTCTGCTAGTAGAACCTCTTGTTCATCGATTAGTGCCTCTAGTCTTTCAACTCTTTTTCGCATCCTTGCTTCTTCTTTTCCTGGATTATTAGTACTTTCTTTTTGTGTGCCCTCATCCACCAGCTTTATTCTATTCTCTAGCCTAGTTACTCTCACTCCCAAGCACGCTTCCTGATACTGACCATATCCATAAGGGTAGTAAGCTACCCTTCCCTCCGAAAACACCAATAGCGCATCTGCTACCTCTTTTACAAAATAGCGATCATGGGAAACAAAGAGCACTGTCCCGGTGTAGGCTTTTAACATCTGTTCAAGTGACTCCTTACCAATAATATCCATATGATTGGTTGGCTCATCCAAAATCAGAAAATTGGGTTTTCTCATAAAAATCTTTGCAAGCGCAAGTCTTACCTTTTCTCCTCCTGATAGCATATCAATCTTTTTATACACTTCATCGCCACTAAATAGAAATGCTCCCAATGCAGAGCGAATTTCTTGTTGCTTTTCATTTGGAAACTCATCCCAAAAATCTTCAAGCACTGTTTTGTCACTATTATACTCTGCCATCTGCTGTTCAAAATAGCCCACATCCGTTTGCATTCCAAAAGAAAATGTACCATCTAAAGGCTCTATCTGACCTACAAGTGTTCTAAGAAATGTAGATTTTCCAACCCCATTGTCTCCTATAATACCTATTTTTTGTCCTTTTTTTTGCTGTAAAGAGATTTCAGAAAGCACGCTATCATAACCCACTTGTAATCTCTCCACCGAAAGTACATCCTTTACACTTTCCCTTTCAGGTACAAAGCCTGCATGAAATGTTTTTCGGTCATATCGCGCAGGGGCATCTATTTTATCCATATGCTCTATTTGTTTTAGCTTGGACCTAGTCATGGCTACCTTAGTTGGCTTGTTTTTAAACTTATCTACTATGGTCTGTAGTCTTTCAATTTCTTTTTTCTGAAGCTCATAGTCTTTCTTTTGCTTCTCCCAATTTAGACGTTTTCTTTCCACAAAGGCGGTGTAGTTTCCTGGGTATCTTTTAGAGGATTTATATTCAATCTCATATACCACATCCACAACCTTGTCCAAAAACATTCTATCATGGGACACGATTACTACTGCTTTTTTATATTCCTTTAAATAATCCTCCAGCCAACTGATTGTATTCATATCCAAATGGTTGGTTGGTTCATCAAGCAAAAGAATATCTGGTTTTCCGAGTAGCATCTTAGCAAAAGCTATTTTGGTTTTTTGACCTCCTGAGAACTCAGATATACTTTTTCTTTTATCGGCTTCTGTAAAACCAAAGTTTTTAAGTACCACCTCTAGTTCTTTTTCATAGGTATATCCATCCATGATTTCAAACTGTTCTTGAAGCTGAGCGTAACGCAAAATCATTTTCTCATCTGCATGCTGCTCCATCGCCACTACCAAATCATTCATTTCCTCTTTTATAGCAAGTAATTTGCTAAAGGCTTTTCTTACTTCATTTTCTAACGTCTCCGTTTCATCCTCAAAGGCCATTTGTTTTAGGTAGCCTATCTCTGGCTTTCCTGCCATTGCAATATAGATATCTTCATCACTATCCCTTTTGGATAACTCTACCTCTCCTGCAATGAGTTTAAGCAAGGTAGTTTTACCACATCCATTTCTCCCAACCACTGCAATTTTTTCTGTATCTCTTATTTCAAAATTAATATTCTCAAGAACCGTTGTTCCACCGAATCTAACTGCTCCATTACAAATCTGATATAACATATATTTTCCTCCGTATTTTAAGTAATCAGTACTAAAAAAGACACTGTTTTTTACAAACAGTGTCCAAATACCTATACGCATATCAGACCCACAAAATGTGCGTCCTGAAAGTCCATATACATATAGCCTGCTTGTGAATACAACAAATAAACACGCTCCCAGCGTGGTTTATCATTCAAAAATTGTTGTTTCAGTTATATACAGACTATTGTTATCATGGGTTCCTCCAAGTTTTGTTTTATCTAATCTAAAAGTAACATATTTACGGCGAAGCGTCAATATCCCCTTGCATCAATTACTTCTTCTGTAACCACCGTAATAGGATAATCAATATTATCAACCTTTATGGCTTTCACTGCATCATCATGAGCATACATTCCTTCATCAACATAAGAAAACTTGTCAGGACTTTTTCCTGTCTCAAGCATTTCGATAACCTCCCTAACCAAAGGTCCCTGAAGGGGATTACAGGCTGTAATGCAAGTAATTTTATCCTCCATAATGTAATTCATAGCTTCCCTTTTAACACCATCAAAGGAAAGGACCATAATTTCACCACCTGCAATATTGGAACCAACAGTCTTACCTGCGGTTTCTATTGCTTCAATTACCCCAAATGCCTCATTATCATTTTCGCAATAGACTACATTGATGTTATCATATTGTTTTAAGAGGGCTTCCATAGCTTCTCTTCCCTTTGCTTGGGTAAAATCCCCTGTCACTTGATCTAAAAGATTCCAGCCATTAGCCTTCTGCGCATCCACAAGGCCTTTGGTACGGCCAATTTGTGCTGATGCACCTATTGTTCCTTGGATGTTTACAATATTTATGTCAGTTGGTGCAATACCCCTTGCTATAGCATACTGATTTAACCATTCCGTTGCCTTTTTACCTTCAAGTTCAAAGTCTGAGCCAATCCAACAGGTAAACAAGCTATTGTCCAATACTGCTACCATACGGTCAACAATGATTACTGGAATTCCAGCATCCTTTGCCTCTTGTAGAACAGTATCCCATCCCGTTTCAATCACCGGCGCTAAAACAATATAGTCAACTTCTTGTTGAATAAAGGTTCTTATTGCCATAATCTGATTTACTTGCTTTTGCTGTCCATTTTCAAAAATAAGTTCATACCCATTTTCCGCTGTAAAGGTAGATAACATAGATTCTGTATTTGCACTTCTCCAGTCTGATTCTGCACCAAGCTGGGAAAAACCAACAACAATACGCTCATTAAACTCTACTCCCTGTTTGTCTGTTTGGTTTGCCTTAGAAAAGTAATGATATCCGCAGCCCCCTATCAGCAAACTCAGTGCTATAACGCTTGTGATTGCAAACGCCTTTTGCATCTTCTTCATAACCTTTGCACTTCCTCCTAGTCTTTTAAATAAGCATATTTACATAATCCCATACCCTTTTAGCTCTTGTCAATTATGAAAATAGGATACCGAATTTTCTAGTTCTATAGCCATACTATTCATCTTCGTGCAATTTTCACTTACAATTTGAACCTCAGATAGAATTTCCCCAATATTTGCATTGACCTCTTCATTGCAGGCTAAGTTTTCTTCACTAATTGCACTTAAATCTTGTACATTTCCTATTACTCTTTCCTTGTAATTTGTCAGGTTCTCTGTCTTTTGTGCAATGGCGCTAATATCATTTACTGATTGCTCAATATCTTTGCTTAGCTCTTCGTATTTTTCTCTAGTTTTTGAAACACTTTTTTGCTCCTGCGTTATTAATAAAGATACGGTATCCGCTAGCTGAACTGATCTTTGTGACTTTTCCATAATCGTCTGGGCTAGATTTTTAATCATTTCTGCGCCCTCTGCACTTTTTTCTGATAAGTTTCTTATTTCTTCAGCTACTACCGCAAAGCCTCTTCCCTGTTCACCAGCTCTTGCCGCTTCAATGGAGGCATTTAAGCTTAAAAGCTTTGTTTGTCCTGAAATACTAATAATTAATTCTACTGCCTTATCAATTTCTGTTATGGAAGCGTTTGTCTGCTTTATTTGCTCTGAAATATCCCCGACAGCATATACCGATTCCTTGCTGTTTTCCATAATTGTATTCATGTCATCTTTTGCTTCGTTATTAGTCTTTAAAATATTACCAGAGCTTTTAAATAAATGCTCTACGTTCTCCGAAATATCGTTTACACAAATTCCTATATCCATCATTTGCGTATTAATATCCTGTACATGTTCTGTCATTTTTGCAGTCGATACAGATAACTCTTCCATGGCGGTAGCACTTTGATTTGCTCTCTCGGCACTGCTCATACTTAAGTTTGTAACCTCTGCAACATTTCCTACTAGCCACCTAGAAACATCTTTTACCTTCCCAATTGTTTCAGACAAGTTTTTTTGCATAAGCCCTGTTTCATATAGCAAGGTATTCATTTCCCTAACAGAGCTTTGTTGTTCTTTTTGCTTACTTAAATCTCCCTTGGATAAAGCTGTTACGCCTTTTCCAATTGCCTTAAAGGATTTTAATAGACCTTTGCTAAAGAGTAAGGTAATAATAGCAAAAATAACTGCAAGGAAAACTGCTATCACTACAAATATAACAACAATACTTTTCGTTGCTCCTGTTACATTATCCTGAAGCTCACCTGCAAAAGCTAAGCCTATAATTTCGCCCTTATCCATGATTGGCATGTAATAGGCACAATACGCTTTTCCATCGATGACTACTTCATTATCATAATATCCATTTTGTATTTCATCTTTATCACTGACAATATCCTTTTTAACTTCAATTTCTCTTATTCTATATTCATTCTCATTCTTGATAGAGGTAGCACTAGGCGTTCCCTCTAAGATGATTGCCATTTCCACATTCTTTTCTTTCAGACTGTCTAGATACTCGTAGTAGTTTCCAACATTTATTGCATTAATCTCGTTTTGATAGCAATAATTTGCCAGATTATTGGCCACGATATATAAAGTATCCTTAGCATTTTTTTCTAAATTGTTTTTTGTTATGTAAAAAGATATTGTACTAATAATTGCAATGGATAGCATAAGCGGTACTAGCGATAACGTTATTAACATAGAAAACAATCCTGCTCGATGCTTTTTACCCTTTTCACTTTTTCTATTTATCCTCTTTTTCATACTGTCATTTCCTTCCTTTGCGCAGTATTTTTACGGTTTCTAAAAATATGACGAAAAGAGGCGACCTTTTGGCTTCCTCTTTTCCTTCAAATTATTTTTTCTTACGTGCCATTACCACGCTCTGAACAACTAAGAATAAGCATAGCATAGCAGCTATCGTAATTCCCGTCCACCAAGCCTGATCTAGTCCTGCTGATGAAACAATATTTTGTATGGTACTTAATGAAAGAACTCCAAAGAAGGTACCAATTATATTACCGACACCTCCTGTTAACATGGTTCCGCCTATAATTGAGGAAGCAATCGCATTCATTTCCATTCCGCTTGCATGAGATGCGGATCCTGAACCAACATGCATGAAATAAACAAATCCACCAATTCCTGCCAAAAGGCTACAGCCTAAATGAGAGAGGAATTTTGTTCTTCTTACATTGACGCCTAGCATCAATGCACTTTGTCTATTTCCACCCACCGCATAAAAGCTACGACCAAGCTTTGTCCACCTAAGTACCGCAAACATAATTACGACAATTAAGATTGCAACCACAACGCCTATTTCGATATAGGCATTTACATAGTTTCCTAGCTTATTTATGGAACCAAGCCCAGGAATCGTTATTCGCGTTTCCTTGAGTGTAACAAAGGCCTCATTGGATACATTAAATGGATTGGTATTAACAATGGTAGTCATGCCTCTTGCAAAAAACATTCCCGCCAGCGAAACAATAAAGGGTTGTATATCTAGGTATGCCACCAAGAACCCCTGTATTACTCCAAATGCAAGACCGATTGCTAAGGCGATGAGTGCCGCTACAAAAACATTTCCATCGTGAAAATCCAAATATACTGCACAGCACATACTTACTAGTGCTGCCACGCCACCTACGGAAATATCAATTCCGCCAGTAATCATAACAAGACTCATTCCACAAGAGGCAATAATTAAAGCTGCATTGGCATTTAAAATATTAAAGAATGTTTGGGGCTTTAAGAAACCTTTTCCCTGAAATAGAACTGCTCCAATATACATGGCAAAAAAAACAACGATTGTTATAGTAAGCAAAAGATTTGTATCTGTAATGTTTTTTGTTTTGCTACGCCATTTACTACCTATCGTCGATAACTTGCTAGAAGATGCCATATTAAGCTACCTCCTTTGCATGCATTTTAGGCTTTACTTTTTTCCAAACAGCAGAAAGCTTTTCTCTCACAATCGGTGCACTTAAGACAACTAGGATAATTACAACGATAGCTTTATATGCAGAAAGTGCATCTGATTTTACGTTAAATTTATAAAGTGTTGTTGTCAAAAACTGAATTACATATGCTCCGAGAATAGAAGCTGTCATATTAAATTTTCCACCACTTAAGGCGTTTCCTCCCAGTGCAACTGCAAGAATTGCATCCATCTCAATATCTTTTGCAATAACGGAATAGTTAATAGAGGAAAGACGGCTTACCTTAATTAGCGCTGCAACTGCAACACACAAACCAAGAATCACAAAAGTCAGGAATTTTATAAATGCTGGGTTAAGTCCATTTAGCCTAGATGAACTACCATTAATACCAACTGCCTGAGTATATAGTCCAAGATTTGTAAACCGAAGCACAAGACCTGTCACAATCATACATATCACTGCAATAAAAATCGGTGTGGGAATCGGTATCCCTGGAATAAATCCACCAAAGTATTTAAAGGTTGCATCATTAACAATTGGAAGCTCGTTATTATTAATCCATGCTGCTATAGAGCGCCCCGCTGTAAACAAGATAAGGGTTGCAACCATCGGCTGAATTTTAAAATATGCTACCAAGGTTCCATTAAATGCACCAAATAGCATTGCTACCACACAGCTAACTAAAAATGCTACAATAATCGGTGCCTGAAGTGTTTCTGGTCTTGAATTGGTACCGCAAAGAACTCTCAGTACAACACTTCCACTGATGGCAATTGCCGCACCTACACTAATATCCTGTCCTCCTGTAGCTGCTGTAACTAGCGTCATTCCAATGGCAAGAATCGCAAGTTCTGATCCATAATCCAAAATAGTCATTAGATTACCTGAAAGTACGGGCGCCCCTGCACTATTATGACCAAGTGTAATTTTAAAAAAAGTGGGATCCATAATTAAATTAAATAGCGCTAATACTAATAACGCCGCAATAGGAATAAATAATTGTTTTTTCTGCATTATTCTTGGTCACCTCCAGCAATGGTGCTCATAATCTTGTTCTGAGTTAGGTCATCACCCGAAAGCTCGCCAACCACCTTACGATCTCGCATAACAACCAGCCTTGAACAAGTACGTAGCATTTCGTCTGTTTCAGATGAAATAAACGTAACACTCATACCCTCCGATGCAAGCTTTAGCACTAATTTCTGTATATCAATTTTTGTACCTATATCAATTCCGCGGGTTGGTTCATCCAAAATAAGATACTCCGGATTGGTAAGTAACCAACGAGCAAGAATTACCTTTTGCTGATTACCACCAGATAGAGATTTAATTGGTGTATCGGCAGAAGCCGTCTTAATTCCTAAAAGCTTTATGTATTCTTCGGCAAATTTGTTTGCCTCTGCCTTCGTAAATGGTTTAAAAAATCCCTTAAGCACCTGTAGGGCAAGAATAATATTCTCACGTACGGAAAGATCCCCAATGATTCCATCTACCTTACGATCTTCTGGGAGATATGCGATACCATTTTTCATTGCATCTATTGGTTTCGTAATTTTTATCTGCTTTCCATTTTTCTTTACCGTTCCACCAGTTACCCTATCGGCACCAAAAATTGCCCTGACGCATTCGCTCCTACCAGATCCTAAAAGACCTGTAAATCCATTTACCTCACCCTTTTCAATGTGGAAATCAAAAGGTTTTATTCCTGCATCACTGATAAGTCCTTCTACCTCTAACACAGGCTCTGTTCCATCTTCTTTTGTATAAATCAGCTTTTCGTCCCTAATATCTGATAAATCATCCAATTCCTTGCCAAGCATTTTTGAGACAAGCGAAACTCTTGGAAGATCCTTAATTTCATATTCACCAACAAGCTTTCCATCACGAAGGACTGTGATTTTATCGCACACCTCATATACCTGATCCAAAAAGTGTGTGACAAAAACAATCCCTACTCCTCTTGCTTTCAAATCACGCATAAGTCCAAATAGCTTTTCTACCTCTTGTTCATCCAAAGAGGAGGTTGGCTCATCTAGAATGAGTACCTTACAGTCCATATCAACTGCACGCGCAATAGCAACCATCTGCTGAACAGCAAGGGAGCAGCTTCCTAATTGCTGCGTTGCTTTAGCAGGTATATCTAGTGATTGTAATATTTTTTCTGCATCTGCATTAATCTTTTTCCAATTTTGTCCAAATCCACTGGTTCTTCCAATATATATATTTTCCGCAACGGATAGGTTGGGGCATAGTGTAATTTCCTGATACACAGTGCTAATTCCCAGTTTTTGTGCATCCTGCGGAGATTTTATTGATACTGCTTTATCCTTTCCCTTAAGAAAAATCTGACCTTCATCTTTACTATATACTCCAGTCAGAACTTTAATTAAAGTGGATTTTCCAGCACCGTTTTCTCCCATTAGTGCATGAATCTCTCCTTCGCAAAGAGTAAAGTCAACTCCCTGCAAAGCACGTACTCCGGGAAAGCTTTTGTGTATATCTTTCATTTCCAATATAGATTTTTCTTTCACCAGACATCACCTCATATCGTTTCTAATTTTAGAAAAAAGGCGCATAGCATGCGTACTATCTGACCATTCGCTGCGCTGCGCCTTTTCATTCATCAATTTTGCATTAAATCTTTTTTACTTAGATACCGTATTTATCAACATCTTCCTGTGTAATAGTAGATGCATCAAATCCTTTTTCATCCATAATAATTGTCTTCTGAGAAAGTGTTTCACCCTTTTCAAGTGTCTTGATAATATTATCAATGTAAGAAGCTTGGAATGGATTACACTGTCCATCATAGTTCCAGTTTTGTTTTAGTAATTCTTCTAATGCCCATTTATTACAGTCAAAACCAATAATAACTACGTCCTTACCAACGCCATGAGAAATGTTTGCTTTGTCAAGAGCTGCTACAGCACCTTTTGCCATATCATCGTTCTCAGCATAAACTACGTTGAAAGATTCTCCTGAATCGATTACAGACTGAACGATTTGCTGAGCTTTTTCAGCATTCCATTCTGCTGTCTGCTGTGTAACAAGTGTCCAACCATCAGAAGCTGATGTATCATTTAAAGCACCTGTACGTCCCTGCTGTGCAGCAGAACCCATAACACCCTGAAGGTGAATAATCTTGTATTCGCTAAGAGCCTCACCCTTTAACCAATCAACCGCTGTCTGTCCTTCTTTTGCCATATCTGAAACGATAGAAGCTTCGTAAAGACTTTCATCTGCATCGATTGTACGGTCAAATAAAATAACCTTAATTCCTGCATCCTGTGCATCCTTTAATACAGAATCCCAACCTGCTGTATCAGCTGCTGAAAGTAGAAGATAGTCAACACCATCCTGGATAAATTTCTGAGCTGCTGTAATCTGCTCATCATTTTTTAGGCTGTATGCAAAAGAAGGTTCATATCCATTTTCTTTTGTAAACATTTCTTTCATATCTTTATCATTGGCTGTACGGTATCCGGATTCATTTGGATCGTTATTGATAATACCAACCTTAATTAGGTCGCCCTTGCTTCCAGATGATGCTTGCTTTGGAGTTGATCCACAAGCTGCTAATCCAAGTACCATTGTTGCTACCATAATGGTAGCCAAAAGTTTCTTTTTCATTTATTAATCCTCCCACAATACTGTTTTTCAAAGAACTATTTCTTTGATACTCCCATCTTAAGACTTGCATATCAATAAATCCATTCAGATAGTTCTTGCAAAAGTTCATATTTTTATGGGGATTCTTAAAAAGTTGATATTTCTATTTTGAAAGTTTGTTTTTTTCAGTCCACTACTCCTCCATATAGGGTAGCCTAATACTTAAAATAGTTCTCTCTCCATAAATACTTGCTATAGAAATTCCATATTTTTCTCCAAACTTTAGCCTTATACGTTCATTTACATTATACAATCCATAAATACCCTTTCCTGTGGGGACTTTATGCTTAATACCACTTTGAACCTGTGCAAGACGTTCCGTGCTGATACCAATACCATTATCTTCTATCTGTATCACGAAAAAGTCTCTTTCCATACCTCCACTAATCACAATTTTGCCACAGCCACGTTTATTCTTAATTCCATGATATAATGCATTTTCTACCAACGGCTGAATGGTTATCTTTGGAATCCGATAATTATTTAGTTCATCAGGCACATCAATCTCATAGTTTAAAATATCTTGATACCGTACCTGCTGTATTTCTAAATAGCTTCTTACATGCTGTAGCTCCTCTTTTATAGAAACAATATCCTTTCCTTGATTCAAAGAGCTTTTAAAAAAATCTGATAGGCTTCCTACCATCTTAACGACCTTTTTTTGCTCCCCTGACTCTGCCAGCCATACAATAGCATCCAACGTATTATAGAGAAAATGAGGATTAATCTGTGATTGCAAAAGCTCAAGTTCTGCCTTACGTAATCTTACTTGCTCTGTCGTAACCTGTTCAAGTAATTCATTAATCTTATCTATCATTGTGTTTAAGGCATCACTTAGCATGATGGCCTCTACACCAGTTCTCACATCTGAACGCACAGAAAGGTCACCCTTTGCCACCTGCTCCGTTACTTCTATCAGCTTTCTAATTGGATGAGTAATACTTTGGGGAATATAGTAAGAAAGGAAGGTAATCAACATAAAAATGACAATAAGTGCAATAAAAGAAAAACGAATCATCGTAATAAAAAAGTTTTGATATTCCGTACGAGACTCTTGAATGTCTCTAATTTCATAATGGATATATGCAAAAATAGTCTCTCGTAAAAGTGATGTTACAATTTGAACATCATTTTCCAATATTTCCATATTGTCTTCGTACTTATTGCCTTCACAAATATTTTCCTTAATACGATTTACATACGTCGCCAAATTGGTTAAGTATTTTTTTACACTTTTAAGGCGATTTACATTTTCCTGTTGACTTGTTAGTTCCT
This sequence comes from Lachnospiraceae bacterium, assembly GCA_031554725.1. Lineage (GTDB taxonomy): Bacteria > Bacillota > Clostridia > Lachnospirales > Lachnospiraceae > JAVBUZ01. The sequence continues at coordinate 14,437 of JAVBUZ010000072.1, forward strand.
CCAGCACTTTCACAATACGGTTGGCTTCGCTTAACATATCATCCAAGCTCGATTCTTCAATCGACTTATTTTCAACAATTAAGAGGTATGCTTCATTATCAAAATCTTTTTTAAAATCTAAGCTAAATTCACTGGCAACCAAGGTTGAGTTAATCATATTCTCATAGCTACGATTTCCATCCCATAAGTTATAAAAGCAAAAAAATAGAAACAGCATGATTGGCGCCAGCAATAGTATGTATGAATATCTAATCTTCGTATCAAGGGTTGAATCACGATAAATTTGTTTCAGCCTTTCCTTCATTTATTCGTCTCCCTCCAGACTTTTTTCACCGCGATACTGGGTAGGCGTCATGCCTTGTGTCTTTTTAAAAAGATAGGAAAAGTAATGGGGATCCTTGTACCCTACATCCAAACTAATTTCACTACTTCTTTTTCCTGTACAGCGAAGCAGCTCCTTCGCCTTATTCATTCGATAATCCGTCAAATACTTGATAAACGTCTGCCCTGTCTGCTGACTAAAAACCATGCTTAGGTGGTTAGGCGAAAAGTTTACATGTGCCGCAAGTAAGTTTAATGAAAGTTCCTCATCTGCATAGTTCTTTTCAAGATAGCGCATTACCTCATCGACAATATCTTCATATCTATTATTTGCCTTCTTTTCACGCAATTCCACGGCCTTTTTAATAATTTTAGTAATATATCTAACTGCACCTTCTGTGTTTTGCATGGATGCGGAAGTAACATCAAATGGTTCTATCTCGTCCTTAGGAATTTGCAGCCCTTCCAAAAAATCCACAACACAAAAATAGATATCCATTGTAATATATTGTCTAAAGACATTTGACTTCATTGCATTTATTCCAAGACCTTTGAAAAATTCTTCAATAAAATAAATTGTTTCTTCCCTACTTCCAAATTTAAGAAACTCTCGAAACTTTCCTCTGTCAATTTGTTTTGGATCAACATTACTGATATCATACTCCTCTTGCTCAAGGAAAACTGGTTGTTCCATTTTTTCACTGTTCAAGATACAGCTTTCTTTAACAAGATAGCGATGTGCAAATGCATGGCTTGCTTTCTCAAATGAAACTGGAAGCTCTCGTAATCTAGTAACTGGTACACCCACTCCGCCAAAATAGCGAATATACTCATACTCTACAAGCATTTCTTTCATCCCACACAAATATTTATTTTGAATCTCCTCTAGTTCTTCCTTTGACTCCGCCTTAAAAAGAAGGGCTTTTCCTTCTAAATTTCTATCAAAAATAAGTAAGTCTGCTTCTTCCCCTAGCTTCTCTAGTTTTTGTTCTATCTCAAGTAAAATATTAGAATACTCACCTACAGCGTGATCTGTAGACTGCATTTTAAATAAAATTATGTTATACCACATGGAAGAAAGATCAATTTTTAATCTATCCGCAATCTCTAATAGCTCTGCTGCTGACTTTGTACCTGTGACAAGATAATGAAACAAATTCTTTCTTTCCCTCAGAAAGTTCTCTTCCATTTCCTTCTCATACATCTCTCTAATCCTACGATCTTGCCGTTTTTGTTCTATCTTAACAGCAACTGCATCTACTTCCTTTAAAAGATCTTCTCCATTAATTGGTTTGGAAAGATATTCGGCTATGCCAATCTTAATACCTTCCTTAGCATATTCAAATTCTTCATATCCTGATAAAATGATAATTTCAGTCCAAGGCAACTCTTTTTTAATCAGCTTGCTTAAAGCCAATCCGTCCATGAACGGCATTCTAATGTCTGTAATTACAATGTCAGGTTTTAGTTTCTGAATCATAGGAAAGGCCAGTTCTCCATCGCTTGCTTCCCCACAAAACTCATATCCGTTTGCCTTCCAGTCTATGTTATTTTTGATGCCCTCACGCACCACAAATTCATCTTCTACCAAAAATACCTTTAGCATAGCTTCCCCCTCTTAATGTTCAGGTTACATATACAAATTATAGCATCAACGCCTTTCTTTTCTAGTACGATTTTTTATGATTTTAGTTTGTTTTTCACATATAAGAAAAGACATCTTACCCTTTATGGTTAAGATGTCTCCTTTAAATGTTCTTATTTTTTCATTACTTGCAAATATTTTTCTACAACCTCATCATAGGACTTCCAAACCTTCATCGGCAATCCGCAATCTAATCCGTCTTCTAAAACCTCTTTATAACCCGCAATCCACTCTGATAAGCCTTTTTTCATGTGGTTATTCACCATTTCCATTGTATTTGTATCAAGAAACATTTTTTGCATAGTGTGTGCCACAATGAATGTCGGAAGCTTAAATAAATTTGCTGGAAAGGTTTTATTTACAGGTACACCATGTAAACGGCACACTTCTATGCCTTCGCGAAATGCTTTTACCATCTTTTTAATTGCCTGATAATCATTTGCAAAGCTTAAAAAATCTCCGTTTTCTAGTACAGCACCTGCAGTGATGGATTGTTGTAGGTAATGTACCTTAAGCCAATCAAATATTTTTTCATCATATTCCGTCTTAACCCCAACTCCATTTAATCCTTTTTGTAAATCGTCAATGCCAAGCTTACAATTTCCACCTAGCCTAGTCGCTTCATCAAAAACTATGACTTCTAATCCACTACCATCACGCCCTCCACCCACACTTGAGGGAAAAGCTATTATAAACTTATCTTCTGATATGTAATTCTCAATCTCTGCCTTGATATCCCAGTTGTTCTGCATAAACGCAAAATATTTGGTATTGTTTTTATGCTCTGTTAGTGTAGGTAAAACATCATGTAATTGACATCTATTTACTGCAACTAAGATGCCGTCATATTGACCAGATATTTTTTTAACGCAAGTTGGAAAAAACACTGATTTTTTATAGTCCGCTGATTTTTCTCGTAAGTCTTTAACCGCAATAGTTATTCCTTTTGAAATTTCCTCATAATGTTCTGGCTTTACCAAAATGTCCACTTCATTCGCTCGCGACAACAGCCATGCATATGTTATTCCTATCGTTCCAGCACCGTATATTAAATATTTCATACTTTCTCCTTTAAAACACCAAATCTTTTTTTGTATAAGTAACATAAGAGTACGATATCTCTCCCTCAAATGTCTCATCAATTTCCTTCTCATACAAATTCAAGTCAAACTGTGGAAAGAATGTATCTCCTTCCACTTCAATATCTATTTCCGTTATATACATTTTCTGAACCAAAGGCATAGCCTCTTTATATAACCCTGCCCCACCTGATATGTAGACATTTTTATCACTGTCTTTTACCAGTTCCAATGCTTCTTTTAATGATTTTGCTGTATATAGGTTTTCGCCTTCAAAGGTTTTGGTTGTGGAAACAACGATATTCATTCTATTAGGCAGTGGTCTTCCGATTTCCTCATAAGAACGTCTTCCCATAACAACAATGTTCCCTGTTGTTAGTTCACGAAATCGTTTCTGCTCGCCTTTAATTTTCCAAGGAATCATTCCCTTATTTCCAATCACATGATTTTTATCATGCGCAACAATTAAGCCTATCATTTTATTTTCTCCCATCATGGTTTACTGCCACTGTACCAAATGTCCATCCTAATCCTTTTTATTTGCATTAACTAAAATGTTATTTAAATTTCAAATAACATAATATTTTGGAAATCATATCATCAAAGTCAATTGGCTTTCCAATATGATCGTTCATTCCAGCTGCCGTACAAATGTCAACATCCTCCCTAAAGGAGTTGGCAGTAAGTGCAATAATTGGAACATTACTAAAGCTTCTGATAATTTTAGTTGCTTCAATACCATCCATTATTGGCATTTGAACATCCATTAGAATAATATCATATTTATCTGGGTTCTCAGTAACGGCTTTTACCGCATCAGCACCATTTTCAACAACATCAATTGATATTTCTGTTTGCTCCAATAGGGAAATTACAATCTCCTGGTTGATAAGATTATCCTCTGCAAGCAATAATTTGCAGTTGCTGAACGTTTGAGTCTTTACAATAGAAGCTTCCGCATCCATAGAAGAACCACTAATTATATCATCTATAATGTTAAAAATTGCCGACTTAAATAATGGTTTGGGTAGAAATCTTGAAATTCCAGCCGCAGTGGCCTCTTTTTCAATTATACTCCAATCGGATATTGATATCATAATGACATTTATACTTTCGGAAACTACTTTCCTAATAGATTGTATTGTTTCAATACCATTTAAGCCTTCCATTTGATAATCCGTAAAGATAATGTTATATACATTATCCTGTAAGATAGACAGCTTTACTTTTTCAACAGCAAGTTCGCCATCATTTATAATATCACATGATATTCCCACCTGTGACATAATCCGGCTAAAATATTTAAGTACAAGTGGATCGTCATCGATTACAAGAACACGTAGTTTTTCATACGCGGCTTTCTTATAGTAAATATTTTTTTTGTTTATGTCCTTTTCTAATATTACATTGAAATAGAAGCGACTACCCTCACCTAGCTTACTAGTAACACCAATTTCTCCACCCATCATTTCAACAATCTTCTTCGAAATGGCTAGACCTAGACCCGTACCTCCATAATTTTGGCTGATTTTAGAATTAGCCTGCTCAAAGGATGAAAATAACTTAGGGATTTGTTCCGAAGAAATACCAATACCATTATCTATAATTTCAACAAAAATTTCCGCGGTATTGTCATCAATTGACTTTTGCGTAGTATTAATCTGTACAGTTCCATAATCCTTGGTGAATTTTATGGCATTCGATAAAATATTTGTAATTACTTGGGAAAACCTTAATTCGTCTCCGATAAAATATTCCGTGACGTCCGCGTCCAAATTGACTACAAGATTAATTTTCTTCTCCTCTGCTTTTACTGCAATAACATTACAAATGTTTTCAAGCATCTTATCAAAGCTAAAGGAATCCATGTTAAGCTCCATCTTATTGGCATCAATTTTTGACATATCAAGAATATCATTAATTAGTGCTAGTAAATGTTTTGATGCATTACTTACTTTTTCAAAGCAGTACTTCATCCTATCACTGCTGTCAGAATTTAATCCAATTTGAGTCATACCAATAATTGCATTCATTGGCGTTCTAATTTCATGGCTCATATTTGCCAGGAACTCACTCTTAGCCCTTGCATTACTCTCAGCTACATGCTTTGCTGCAATTAAGTCATGTTCATTCTGCTTAATGATTGCAAGCATTTTCTTATATTCACGCAAATCTCGGGCAAAGGCCGCTAACCTATATCCGTCATAATAATTAACTTTTACAAATGTGACTTCTACTGGAATTTCTTCACCCAGCAAAGACTGATGAGTCCATTCAAATACCGTTTTTCCCTTCTCTAAAACTTCATCAAGTGCCTCCTGGAATGCTTCTTTTGATGTTTTGTTCTTCTTTTGGAATTCTGGTGAGAATGCCCAAAAATTATTAATAAAAATGCTCTTATCAGCAATACCAAACAGCTCGCATGCCGCATCGTTGCAGTCAATCATTTTATGGTGCTCATCCCAAAACGAAAAACAAATAGAAGTAGCATCAATCATAATTTTATTGCGCTCATTAGCCTCAAGAGCCTCTCTATTTGCCTTATATTCCGCTCTCAAATCACGAGCATAAGCAATTACTCTAAAAGAATCCCCATAACTAATTTTTTTCATTGTAATTTCTACTGGAATATTTTCATCGCTCAAAGATCGATGCATCCATTTAAAAACAACTTCATTTCCTGTAATTGCCTTTTTAACATATTTTAAGTACATATCCTTTGATTTTTTGCCATTCAATTGTTCAGAAGGACTCAAAAGATAAAAATTATCGATATATTCTTTTTTTGAAGACACATTAAAAAGGATCAATGTAGCTTGATTGCAATCAATAATATTAATATTGTTATCCCAAATTGTACTTGCCAGCGGGCTGGCATCAAGCATCAAGGTAGCAAGATTCTCCGCCTCTCTCAATTTATCTGCCATAGATTTATTTGGAAGCTCATTTATCCTCATATCATTTAACAACATGCTTGCATTTTTTTCTATGATATCAAATGCATCATTGCAAGTTCCTGCAAACGCTCCCTCAACAATCTTGTTTTCAAAATATAACACACCTCTGACTTCACTTGCTAAAGAAATAGGAATACACATAATAGACTTATATGCATTGGATTTAAAATATTCATCCGTATCAAATCCTTTCGCCGCTGATGGAGAGTCAATAATTACACACTCGCTGGCACGATAAACATAATTAATAATTCTTAACGGAAACATATTTTCATTATAGTTGCTATCAAGCGACAAAATAGCACCATCTTTTTCAGCATGGCATTCCATTTTTAGTTCATAGCTTTCATCCTTTGCATGCAATAAATATATATGCTGTGCTCCTGTATTTTCTAGAAGAGCCTTTATAAGTTCATCCACAGATAGATAATCATTCTCATATGCACTATCATTTTCGCCACTTAACGAACTATCAGAATTAGATTCTAGGTCCGAGCTACTTCGTATCATATTGTCAATCCATGATAAAGAAAATAGCTCTTCATAGGAGTCCTTCATATGTTTGAGTTTTCCTTCTGCACCCCAAAGAGAATAGGTGTGATAGGCATTTTGTAAATGTGCGACAGCCGAATCATAACCTTTTATTTGCATAAAATAAGGAATTGCCAGTTCTGAAATCATAGCAATATAAAGTTTTCTGCCATTGTTTTTCGCTTCCCTAATTGCCTTATTGTAAAGAACAACCGTTTCTGAAATATTATGCTCCATTGCCTTTATTTCCGCTTCTATGGCAGTGTATAGATGCTGGAAATTCATCGGTGCACTTTCCGCATGAACTTTGAGCCATGCCTGATTTTCTTTCAAAGTTTCTAGCAATTGTTTTTTTTCAGTTTCTTCCATTTTATCAGAAGCTAACCGCTTACATATAGATAACGAATGGATAAAATTATGCTGCGCCTCTACAGAGAAACATGTAACAAACGACATTAACGGTTTTGCTGCTTTTGTCAGTTCAAATGCTGTTTCATAATCAAGGAAAATGGTAGCCCACATAGCCTTCAAGGTGTAATGATAGCAAAGAGCCATTATATTATTGCTCTTTGTATTTCTTTCAATAAAGCTTTCAATCTCAAAGGCTTCACCTCTTAAGGATTTATAAAATTGCTCAAAATTTATAAACGTCTCAAAGGCATGATTATTTCCAGTCTTTTTTGCAAATGCAATCGCGGCATCACTCTCTAAATTCAGTTCTTCAATATTCTCACATGTTTCTAAAATCGCATTAAGTGTTGTATAGTGCGTGAAACAAGCAAATTCAAAATCACCGAATTCAACATTTCCTTTTAGTGATTCACGCGCATAAGGAATACTCTTTTTCACATCATCTACCCAATGGATATAAAGCAGTGACAGTAAATGATATATTCTCGCACGCTCATACGGATAGTTATGCTTTTCTGTTTTCTCTATACAGTACATAGCTGATTCATAAGCAAGCTTATAATCTTTTCTAAATGATATTAATGACATTCCCACGAATCCGTACAAATGAAGACCATCTGCTGTATAACCATGTTCTAAAACACGCCTTGTCCCTGTAATCGCAAGCCAAAAACAGATAAGAGGATTTCCAAAAAAGCTTGCCGCAGCAATACGGGCATAGATTTTTAATATTGCATTCTGCACTGGGTCATTTGTCGGCTCTACTGAGTCCATTCCTTTAAAATCACATTTATTAATTGTAAGATAAAATTCTGTTATTTCATTATCAATAATTTCTGAAAGATTCTGCTCTGGAAAATCAATTCCATAATTACTTAAGAAAGTAAAAGCTACCTTGGTAACCTGATTATAGTCTCCTCTATTTGAATGGCTTACCGCCTGTTCGCAGCAGTTCTCCGTTAAGTCAAGCGGATTATCTGCAAGATTAATAAGCATGTCGTATACTTCGTCGGCCTGCTCATAGTTTGCTGCCTGACATAATGTCAGATGATATTCACGGTAAACATCAAAGTGGAACTTACTATCGGTTTCAATTACATCGGCAAATTCATTAATAATATTCTCAAACAAACGAAGAGCTGTATCAAACGCTGACAGACGTCCTGAAATACAAGCTGCGTTATAAAGTACCTGAGCTGCTTTTTTTCGCTCTTCGATTTCAACAATAATTGATGCAGCTTTTGAATAATGCTCAGCTATAGAAAGTAGCGCCTTGGAGTCAACATTATCAGACATTGCTTTTTGGTATAAATCAGCAATTGCAAAATGTACCTTTTTCTTCTTATCATCAGACATAACTGTGTAATATGCCTGCTGAAATCTATCATGACAGAAATCAAAGCTTACTTTGTCACCATCTGAACGCTTCCTTGATGGCCTTATTATTTCAGCCAAAACTGCTGGCTTTAAAAGCTCTATAACAGAGTCACTATCTTTGCCAGAAATCTGTGCAAGCAGACTCAAATCAACGTTTTGACCTATACATGCACCAAGCGAAAGCAGTTCCACTGTTTCATCAGGCAATGTAGACATATTATTGATAAGGAAATCAACAACATTATCATTAGCCTTAAGGTTACTAAAGTCTTCAATATTCCACTCAAACTTCTGCAAAGACGGGGAAAAACGTATAAGTTTTTTTGTATAACCATATTTTAGAAGTTGAATGATATAAAAGGGGTTTCCCAAGGTTTTATCATATATAACCGATGCAAGCTCCATGCTATCGGTAGGTTCGTTATTAAAGGAATCTGCAATCATTTTTGCAATAGAATCCCTGTTAATACCTTGTAGCTCAATACTTCGAATATTTCCGCCATACTGCTTAATTTTTTTCATAGTATGAATAAGCTGATGAGAATCATCAACTTCATTGTCTCTGTAACAAGAAATAATAAACAAACCATTTATCTGATCATTTATCATTATTTCTTCTAATATTTCAAGCGACCCCATATCTGCAATATGTATATCGTCAATAAACATTACCAACGGTTGATTTATTGATGCTGCCACCGCAAAGAACTTTTGAAGAGCCTTTTTAAATCTTGCCTGTTCTTCAATAAGCGAAAGCGAAAACGAATCCTCTTGAACACCAATAACACGTTCCAGTTTTGGTATCTTTTCTGTAAGAAGCTTGCCATCCTGTAGCAATGCTTTTTTTAGCTTGCTAGCCCAACGCTCCATTACATATTCATTTTCAGACAAAATATAATCGCAGAATTGTTCAATAGCTCTAAAGAAAGCATAATATGGCACATTTCTTTGATACTGATCAAATTTTCCACTGATAAATATTCCGTTTGAATTCGAAATGGTATTCTGAATCTGATTTACAAGAGTGGTCTTGCCAGTACCAGAATATCCCCCAACTGTTACAAAGCATTTCCCCTTAACTAAGAAATCCTGATAAATTTCAACTAGCTGGGCAACTTCACGCTCACGTCCATAAAATCTTTTGGATAGTTCAAATTTATTAGAGTAGTCTTCTTTTCCCAATTCAAAGTTTTCAATATTACCATTTTTATCTAATGCCTGTAGGCACTTGTTTAGATCAGCTAAAATCCCCTCTGCACTTGAATATCTATCCTCAGGCATTTTTGACATGAGCTTCTCAATAATTGCCGAAATCATTTTAGGAGTCTCAGGCTTTACCTGCTCTACGGTCAAAGGTGTTTTGGCAAGATGGGAATAAATCAACTCGGTAGGACTATCAGACTCAAATGGCAACCTGCCGCAAAGCATTTCATAAAAGGTAACTCCAAGTGAGTAAAAATCGGTACGAAAATCAATTGCCCTATTCATTCTCTTTGTCTGTTCTGGCGCAATATATTTTAGGGTTCCTACATTCAAAGCAATATCCTGAGGCTTTTCATAAGCGAACTCAGATGCATTCGCCAAGTCAATAATTTTGGCAGACTGGTTCTTGAAATCATATACTATGTTGGAGGGCTTTATATCCTTGTGAATAATCCCACTATTATGAATATCTAAAAGACCACTTGTAATCTGCACAGCAGTCTCCAAAAACTGCTTTACCGTAAATCCTTTCGAATAAATATAATCTGAAAGCGGAATACCAATGCAGTATTCCATTACAACATAGTAATTGTCTTCATACTCTGTATAATCTAAGGCCTTTCCAACATATGGACTTTCTATTGCAGCTGACATTTTATATTCATTTTTAATCTTTAATAATTTATGTTCATCGTTATACAAGCTAGAATTAATTGTTTTCATAACAACCTTCTCATTTGTATCGTTATTTATAGCTGTGTACACAATGGTGTTATATGAGCTGTGAGTTTTTTCTATAATACTATATTTATGACTTTGGCCAATCATTTAGAAAATCTCCTTTTTAATCATATCTGATGTAATCTCACGTGTCTTTTATATTTCTCTAAGCTTTATCACTGCCAATATTATAGCACATTTTTCATAAAAAAAGCACCCAGCATTTCCACTGGGCGCCTTCCGCCTAATTTGTGGATTTACGGAACGTAATATCATAATCCACCATTATCTTAGTTTCGTATTCTCTTCCCATTAAGCATTGAATCATCTGCTTGCCCGCAATATTTCCCATCTGACTTGCTGCTACCTTCACCGAAGTAACCGCAGGGGAATAGCACTCTAAATTAGGGCTGTTATAAAGAGAAGCAACTGCAATATCCATTGGAATCCGATAGCCCTCTGCCTGAAGTCTGGACATAATCATTGTACAAACCTCATCATCTCCACATATAACACATTCTATCTTTTGCGCAATAAGATTTCCAATAATGGAATCTAAAAATTCCATTTCAACTAAACCATTATAAAATAACTGGTTCTGCTTTGGAATTCCATGTTTTGACAATGCCTTACAGAACCCGTCATACCTCTTTTTATCCACAATAAAGTTAATATCCTTTACTAAAAGAGCCAGCCTTCTAAAACCTCTTCCAATTAACATAGAGGTCATTTTTTCTGCTGCCTCTTCGTTATCTGTATCAACCTGAATCACATTCTCATACTGGCAGCTTCCAGTGATTGCAGTTGGAAAATTCTTTTCTGTCAAATACTGAAGTGCCCTGTCATTCCCTATGCTTCTGGTCAAAATAATCCCATCTACTCTTTTGGTTTCTACAAGCTGTTGTAACTCAGATATAATATTCTGTTTTCTTGTTGTAAGTAGGACATTATATCCAAACATGGATGCTGCTTCACAAATTCCAAGCAAACAGTTCTGAAAATATGCTCCACCGCCATAATAAATATCTGCCGGAAGTACCACTCCAATGTTCTTGGTACTGTTTTTTACCATTTCTTTTCCTTCTGCCTGTTCTTGCTCTCTTACAAAGCTGCGAACCTTCTCTATGGTTTCTTTCCCAATTCTTCCTTTTCCCGACAATGCCCTTGAAACGGTACTTTTTGAAAGACCTAGTTCATGTGCAATTTCATCTAATGTCATTTCTACTCCCCCATCTTTTAATCCTTAGGTCTAGACTGAACACTTTTCTTTTCATTATACACCTATGAATTAAGAAAGGGCTACTACGATTTCCGTAGTAGTCCTTCTATAAATAATTACTTACCTTGTTTCTCTGCTACAAATGCTGCTGCCTGACTTCTCATTTCAGCTAATACATCTTGCATTCCAGCGATTTCTAATGCTGCCTTCATTTCATTAATTGATGTATCAACGTCGGTTACAAGTCCATTTACCAATGGCTCATAGTAATTACCAATTGCTGCTTCTACAGCTGCAAATTGTGTACTTACATTTGTTGGGTCAAAGTTAAATCCATCATATATATGATCTGCTTTAATATTGCCTTCAAATTTTGCCTTTAATTCATCATGTCTATCATGTAATGCTGTTCTGTTTTCAATATACTCTGATCTTTGGATTGTTGCGTTATTCCATCCCCAGTTACAGTTGCTGCTAACACCATAGCCGCTTTCGTCGATTACCTTATACTGGTCATCGCCTACTGCTTCCCAATGTTTGCCTTCAACACCAAGCATTGCAAGGTCATAAACAGCTGGATTGGTATAGAACTCATTTAAAACCTGCATAGCTCTTTCTTTATTTTTACTGTTTGCATTGATTGCAACACCGTTGTTAATGTATGAGTTAACCTTTTTAGGCTGTGAAGCAACTGGATCTATAAGAGTAACATTCCAGTCAGGATTTTCTTCATTTGCCTGTTTTGCATAAGTCATACAGCTTCCTGTGTTCCAAATCATACCCGCTGTTCTTCCTGTAAGAAGACCTGTCTGTCTTTCATCACCTGAATATAATACGTCCTGTGACCAGCATCCTAAATCAGCAAGTTCCTTCATTTGGATACAGTAATCACGGAAACCATCCCATTCAGCAATATATGTAAGATCTAAATTATTTTTATCCTGAGTATTAAATAGAACAAGTTCTCCACCCTTTGGTGCTCCACCTGTAATTGTATAACCCTGTGTTTGGAAATACTGATACCAAGGACCACCCTGGCTTGCATACATACCGTCTGCAGCACAAGCTTTATAGAAAGATATTAATTCATCCCAGCTTGTAATATCTTCAAAACCGTATTTCTTTAATAAATCACCACGAACAGCCATTACGTCCTGTCCAAATTCGTTTGCATAGTTTGGAACCATGTAAATTGTTCCATCAATTTTTGCCTGATCCCATGCCATTTCTGGTACAACATTCCAGATATCAGGTGCATATGTCTTAATGAAATCTTCTGACATAGGAGCAAATCCGCCTAATGCAACTGTCTGCTCATAATGACACCAGCTTGATGCAGTAAAGATTAAATCAAAATCCTCTTGTGCGGAGAATAATAGTGAATACTTTGTAGAATGATCACCCCATGATAAGAATTCTACTTTAAGTGAACAGTTTAATTTTTCTTCCAAAATTTCATTGATTTTTCCATAAACTTCGTCAAAATCTGGTGTTCTGTCACCAATTAAATACATTGTTAAATCTACGTGTTCTGATGTGCTAGCAACTTCTTTGCTTTCCTGGCTACCTTTTGTTGTTGCGCTTGTTGTTGTGCCTTTTGTATCAGTAGAACCACATCCTGCAAGCATTACTACTGTCATTGCAGTTGTTAGTAAAACTGACACTAACTTTTTCATTTTCTTTCCCATAAGATCCTCCTTAAAATAATGAAATTTACTTTTACCCTGCATTAATTTATTTATTGGGATATCCCCCTAATGCACTAATTTAATTTGGGCTTAGCCCTTTACTGACCCAATTGTAATACCCTGAACAAAGTATTTTTGAACAAGTGGATACGCTAAAACGATTGGTCCTGTTACGACGATTGTTAGAGCCATTTTTAAAGTTTGTGTTGGAAGCGTTACTGCACTTGCTATACTACTAGCTGCTGCATTGGAAAGCAGTTTCTTATACGCTTCAATATTATTTACTCGCTGATATAGGAAATACTGTAATGGATATTTTGCTTCGCTCTTTAAGTAAAGCATTGCGTTATACCAGTCATTCCAATATGCAAGTGCAATGAAAAGTCCTACTGTTGCAAGTGCTGGTTTAATCAGTGGAAAAACAATCTTAAATAATGTAGCAAATTCTCCACAGCCATCAATTTTTGCTGCTTCAATAAGAGAGTCTGGAATTGCCGCAATATAACTCTTCATAATCAAAAGGTTATAAACACTAAAGACTAATGGAAGTAATAGAGCAAAATAACTGTCTCGAAGTCCTAATTTCTGTGTAATCAATAGGTAGTATGGAACCAGTCCTCCTGAGAACAATGTAGTAAAGTAGAAAAAGAATGAAAATTTGTTTCTCCATTCAAAATCTTTTCTAGACAAAACATAGGCTGTCATAGTCTGTAGCAAAAGACCAACCACAGTTCCTACACCGGTTAAACATATTGTTGTTGCATAAGCTCTAACAATAACCATTGGATTTTTGAATACTGTTTTATATGCCTCTAAGCTAAAATCCTGAGGAAGCAAGCTGAAACCATTTTTTACAATTGCAGCTTCGGAAGAAAAGGAACCCGATACAATCATGATAAATGGAACCAAGCAGATTAATGCAATTAGCCCCAAAAAGCCGTATGCGATAATGTTCAGCGCGATAACGTCTGGACCTTTTTTTATTTTGTTTGAATGCTCCAAAGATGCCACCCTTTTCCCTCCTAAAATAATGTATAGTCTTTGTCATACAAGCTGACTAACTTATTCACAATCAAAATGGTTATAAAACAAAGAACTGACTGATACAGTCCCATTGCTGCCGACATACCAAAATCATTACTACTGATTAAAGCACGGAAGGTCAATGTATCAATTACATCTGTGTAATTATATAGTAGTCCATTGGTTCCAACCAAGTTATAGAACATATCAAAGTTTCCTTTAAAAATGCCACCTACGGATAATAACAATAAAATAATTGTGGTTGGCATAATCATTGGTAATGTTACTTTAAAAATTCTCTGGAAAACATTTGCTCCGTCAATTTTTGCCGCTTCATAAATAGAAGTATCAATTCCCATGATTGCTGCCAAGTACATTACAGAGCCATATCCAATTCCTTTCCATACATTAAAGAACAGCAAGATAAATGGCCATACCTGCGGTGTTGTATAAAAAGAAATCTTTGTTCCACCAAAGGCGGTGATAATGCGATTTAAAAATCCGTAATCAGAACTAAAAATATTAAATGCCATAACACCAACAATAACCCATGAGATAAAGTATGGTAAAAACATGAGAGACTGTGTAATCTTACGATAGTGTTTATTATGAATTTCTGTAAGAAGAACTGCTGCTGCAATCTGTGCAATTGTATTAACTGCAATAAATAGAATGTTATACAATACTGTATTTCTAGTTACTAACCCTGCCTGACCCGATTTAAAAAAGAACTTAAAATTCTCCAGACCGTTCCATGGGCTACCCCATATTCCGCCTGCATAGTTGTATTTTTTAAATGCCATTACAACTCCTGTCATGGGATAGTAGGCAAATATCAGTGTGTAAATTACTGCTGGAGAAAGCATAAGTAGAAATATCCTATATTTGTAAAGTTTTTTCAAAAAACCTCTCCATCCGTGTTTCTTTTTATCCATATCCTTCTCCCATTTACAGCGCAATTACAAGTTGCGCAAACATCCTTTTTTATTAAACTCATTATACTTTTTCGTCTATTTGTTTACAACTTGTATAATATCTAAATTATTCTTGTCTATATTATCTATTTATAACAATAATTTTTGGATTTGCGCAACATTACGGCGCTATTTGTTGTGCACATTGAAATTGCTCCTTTTTCACTCACTAATCTGAAATTTTATATAGCGCAAAATCATCTACTGTTCCCCAACTTGCTATGTTTGTTTTTATGCGTACACCTATCTTAAGTGATCCATCTGTTACCTTTATTTCTGGAATTGTAGGGTTTTTCCAATCAATATAAGTCGTCAATTTAAAGTCATCTGTTAGTTCTTCTCCATTTGCAATGGCATAAAGCTCAAATGTTGAACCATCTTTAACAGCACCACCTTGGGAATATGTAGTTAGATAATAGGTTCCAGGTTCCAAATCGGAAAATTCCTGTTCAATAGAAAACTCCATATCTGATGAATCTGAAAAGAAATGGAATGAAATGTCTCCCGAATATGCATCCTCCATTTTATCAAAGAAATCTGTAGGATTCGCCTCTCCTACATAGTCTACCTTCCACATAGAGGTGTCTGGGTCTTCAAATCCTGGATTCTTCACAAGATTTGTTAATCCTGAAACGTCCATTTTTTCTTTTGTATCCTCGTTATTTTTTTCAATTGGCGTATAATCGATAGCCGATGATAGGGTTGTACCATATTTCAAATACTTGAATACATTTAAAGATGCTAGTGGATGTCCGTCAAAATCGAAAAATGCTTGGTTATCCCAAGAACTTCCTCCGTAATATAAACCTGCATCTTCTGGATCATAATCAGATGCGAAACTACTTGCCCATCCACTTCCATATTTTTCCCATATAGGAGAATTATCATCCGTTGCTTTTCCAACAGGAAGCCACGTTCCTTCCCAATAAAACACTCCCGATGCACCAGCTTCGCTTGCCGCCGCAATCACATCACGAATCATGCTTGCTTGTCCCTGAACCGTAGCTGGATACCCCTCTACCAAATCATGAACACCAACTAAACTATTTCCCGCTCCGTCACCATCTTCTGATGTATAACAGTAAGATGTTTCAGCAATTACAACCGCTTTTCCATAATCCGCTTGTATTTTTTCAACAACATTCTGCATATTCTTCATACTTCCATCCCAGAATGGATAAAAAGATAAACCTATAACATCATAATCTAATTTTCCTTCTTCTAGATTACCTACAAGCTTAAGTAATTTTGCACCCTCGGGAACTCTTGTATAGTGAACAACTATCTGAATATCCTGGCCGTAGGTTTCTGATATTTCTCGAACCGCCTTGCTTCCCGCTTTTAATAGTTCTAAAACCTTTGTTGAATTGGTTTCTCCTGACATTCCAAAGTTAATTTCATTACCTATCTGCACCATTCCAACATCTACACCAGAATCCAACATTTCTGCAAGACTCTCTTTGGTAAACTCGTACAAAGCATCCGCTTTTTCTTCAATAGCAAGTCCCTCCCACGCTTTTGGTGCATGCTGTCTTTTAGGATCTGCCCAGAAATCCGAATAATGAAAGTCTACGCAAACCTTCATGCCATATTTTGTTGCGCGCTTTCCCAACTCAATTGTTGTCGCAACATCATTATTTCCTCCACCATACCCATTTCCGTTTTCGTCATATGGATCATTCCAAACACGAAGTCGCATGTAATTTACGCCAGCTTCAGCCAAGGTCTTAAATACATCCTGTTCTTCTCCATCAAAGTTGTAATACTTAACCCCACTGTTTTCCTCAACTAGTACAATAGACGCATCCATTCCTCTGATAAAACTATCTGAGATATTTGGAATTGCCTCAATATATACATCTGAATCCTCTGGTCCGTTGGGTAATGTCACCGAAAACGCAGTTTCAATATTTTTTCCGCATCCTACCAAGAATGAAGCGCAAAGGCACACCGTGATTCCTAATAATTTTAAATTTCTAAATTGGTTTTTCATAAATACCTCTCCTTCTTTTAAATATATATTTTATCAGCATCTTTCTTTCATTTCTATAAATAAAGTTGTATAATATATGCACATTCTTGTCAAAGGAGTCATTGCTTATGTTTATAAATTACGTAAATTCCCCAACTGATTGTCCAGAAGGAAATGTAAATACTGATAAGTCTCTTGTCATTAATAGCTGTGGTACATATAGACTTTCCTCAGAATTTAAGCTTCCGACTGGTAGACCTAAGGGAAGATTTGATTATCAGCTAATATACATTGCTTCTGGAAAAGGCTATTTTTACTTTAATGATGATTCGCCCACCATAGTAAATGCTGGAAATATGGTTCTATATTTACCACTAGAACCCCAAAGATATGAATATTATGGAGTAGATAGACCTGATATATATTGGATTCACTTTTCAGGTAAGGATATTCCAGAATTATTTAGAGAACATAGCATAGATACAAATGCACATATAATACCTGTAGGTACAAATTCAAATTATGCACATTATTTTGAGAAGATCATTTTAGAAATGCAATTAAGAAAAGATTTTTATGAAGAAGCAGCTACGCTTTTTTTTACGCAACTACTTATACTAATGGGGCGCGCAAATAAGGATTTTTCCCTCAATAAAGACTTAGCCTCCTCCGAGGAAATTGATCAAGTCACCACATATTTTCATCAGCATTACCGTGAAAATATTAATATTGAGACTTATCTTGAAAGTAATGGTTTTACGATGAGTACATTTTTCCGCAAGTTTAAGCAATACACAGGTGTGACACCTCTTCAATATATTTTGGATATTCGCCTTTCCACTGCAAAAAAGCTACTTGCAACCACCGATTACTCTATAAATGAAATATCTTTTATTATTGGGTATGACAATGCACTTTATTTTAGCAGATTGTTTCATAAGCATATGGGAATGTCGCCAAAGGAATATAGAAAAGCCTCCAAATCAATTTGATCTGGAGGCCATTTTTAAGCTTCTACTTATTTTGTTATAAATTTACTCATTAAACCAGATAACTCATCCACATTTTCTCTACTATCATTTAGCTGCTGATAGCCTTCCGATGTCTTCTCAACTGTAGACGATGTTTTCTCAGCAATTAAGTTAATTCCAACTGCTGTTTGTTCAACCGTTTTAAATATCTGACTCGCAAGATTTCCTATTTCTGTTGCAACTACAGGAAATCCTAACTAGCCACCTCAATATCAAGCCATGCTTGTATATCTGTACAAATATTAACGTCATCTAAAGGTATTCTGATCCCTTGGCAATCACCTTGACAGCGCTCACGCCCCATCTTCCTATAGCAACCGTATCCCGCTGCAATTTTCTCTTGTAAAGATGGTGAAAATTTTCTAATAACATCTGCATATTTATCCGTTTTCTTAGCCCTCACAAATAAGCAAAAACCATTTCTCATCGAGTAAGAAAACGCCCATACTCTTTTTTGATATTTCTCTCTAGAGGACAAATTCTTGCGATTTGCATTTAGATGTGCGTAAGAAAAGCTAACATCATCCAATATGCTTAAGGTGCACGTCATCCCCATTTCTATATAACGTTGATGTAATTTTAAAGCGAATTCCTGAATATTATCTGGCAGTGGATGTAAAAAATCCTTTAGTATATCAGTTACATCTGTATCATCTGCTTTTAGCAGCCTGTAGTCACAACGTAAAAGATTATGGTCATTCCAATATCTTCTTTCCGTTCGCAGCTCCATATCTGCAATTGATAGAGCTTTTAATCCCACCAACAAACTATTACTACTTAGATATGATACCTCTAACGGTTGTGCTTCTGAAATATTAAATGTCTTTGCATTTAGGTCTATTCCCGTAAAAGTAAAACCACAAAGAGTTAAAAATCGCAAGCATTCCCTTTGACTCGAAACGCTAATTTTAGGCGCCTTCTTTTTCCCATTTGCATCAATCGATACAGTACATATAGGCATTTCCGTTATTAATAGTGAACCGCTATTTTTATCCAATTTACCGTAATAACCTATCTCCACCAACAGATTTGCTATATCATTTAAAAAAGGATAATCTGCCATACCAGTTGGTTTTTTTGGAGGCTTGGCATATAAATGTCCCTCTGTAATTAGAAGGTCAAAAAATACATACAGAAAATCTCTAAAGGCAACAACGCCTTCTCGTATGTCTCCTTCCTTTGCAAGCTCCTCAAACCTAGGCTTAAGCTCATAATTTTCTTCAATATTTGCAGGTATCAAATTCTTTTTATATTCAGCCACTTCACTAATTGGCTTTAGCATTACTTCATGATAAGTACTCATTCTATTGTTCCTTCCTTTTTAACAATTAAAACGGCAAGCCAAAGAAGCAGAATCTAATAAAATCAACCGTTCCATGTGCAATCATAGCTGATGCAAGGTCTCGCTTTTTTTGCAAAATGGCAAATATTAGACCAAATATTAAGACATACAAAGCGGTAACAATAAGTCCGCTTATCAGTCCTCCTTCTATATATGCCTCTGGTGCATGTACAAGTACATGCGGTAAAATCATCATAAACCAAAAGGTAAATTTATAGAACTGGCTTTCCTCTTTATCTTTCATCAAGCTAGCACAAAAGGCATAAAAAATTGTTCTCATTGCTATTTCTTCCATGATCGCAGGGCTAAGTGATACAAGAAAGCAATGAATGGAAAATCGAAAGCTAGCTTCATCATTTTGGTTCATTAGAATATAATTGATTATGCCCCAGACCACCCCGAATGCTAGACCTAACAGAATGCTTATGACAATTGACTTTTTGTTATTTTTCTTGAATATATGTATTGCTTTTTCTGGATACTTTTCAAATACCCGAAAGCTTGCCATGGCAGACAGTGCCGTAAGAACTGGCGCAATAAATATGGAAAGATTATTCCAGTCTTTTTCAACCACAGACATGTCTATGTAGGTAAGCATTACTGCAATTCCCAAGATACAAGAAATGTACACATACTTTTTTGATGGGAATTTGTATGTCGCTAATAAGATAATATCAAGTATAAATACCCATACCTCTAGTAGCAGCCATGCCCTACTTGTCACATTTGCTCCAGCAATTATATTATTTGCTGCAAACAACACACAAAATATCCCGAACATTAACCATACAATCCAAAGCTGATTTTTTTCTTTACTTTCCATTTTATTCCTCTCCAAAACAAAATTTTTCCACTTCTTTTTCCAACAGCCTAAAAACATTTGCCACCAAATAACCATCCGCTATGGCATGATTCAGTCTAACACTAATAGGCATCATCAATTGCCCGTTTTCTTCCCTGTATTTTCCCCAGTTTACAATTGGCGAAAAAAAGAGGTGTCCATCTGGTAATTCTATGTTTAGCGAGTCATAGGAAAGCCACGAAATATATGAAGCATCAAACCAATTGGGGTGATTTGCTGCGTCAAGTCTATACTCCCTTATCTGTTTCGCCTTTTCGATATCTTCAAGCGCATTTGAATAAAATGTTTCATAGTCTTCAAAATAAGTAGTATATACTGGTGAGCAGGTTTCCGTATCCTCATGGAATACATATTGTGTAGGATTTATGGAGTCATAACAAATTAGCTCCTCAGTTTTCCATAAATATCCCATTTTATAATCATCTCTTGAATTTAGAACCTTAGAAAGAATATAAAGAAAGTTAATATAAAACTTGGTATTTCCCTTCTTGGAAATATCCACTAGTTTCGTTACATCAATCCTGGCAGTCATGGATGTAGAGCATTTGCAATCCTCAGAAAAATGGCGAAACACACCGCTTCTATAATATTCATTTTGATTAATAATTCTATAGCTTGTCATACCCTACACCTCACCAATCTTTGCATAATCCGGGGCTTTTCCCTTTTTATCAACCTTACAAGTAAACAAACAGCCGTCGTATTCTCCCTCCAGACCATCTCCTGATGAAGTGATAAACAATGTATCCAAGTCATCGCCTACAAAGCAACAAGATGTGACATTCGTTGCAGGCAAAATTACCTCAGATAATTTTTCTCCGTTTTTTGTGCTTCGCTGCTCTATACGGTTTCCTCCCCAAATAGCAACCCATAAATTATCGTCTGTATCAATACACATACCATCTGGAACACCATTCTCTACATCAAAAAGAACCTGCCGGTTTGAAATACTGCCAGTTTCCATATCAAAATCATAAACAAATACTGCATAGTAAAGAGAATCGGAAAAATAAAACTTTTTACCATCATCGCTCCAAGCCATTCCGTTAGAAATTCTGGTTTTACCTTGCATACAGTTTATTGTAGCATTGTGGTAGCAATAGAGATTTCCCTCTGGCTCATGTTTATCGTCCCCTACCGAAGATCCAAACCAAAGCCTCCCTTTGGGATCTGCCTTGGCATCGTTAGAACGAATATAGGATTGATATTCCTTTGAAAGGTCGTAAAGCAAGGATGTTGTACCACTCTCCCAAAGGTATAGTCCATCACTTCCTGCAATTACATAACTGCCAATGCCCGCCCCCGGAACAGCCGCACCTATTCGTTGGTTAAAGCTGACCTCTTTCCTTACCCCATCCAAATTCGTCAAATACATCATCCCTGTTAGAATATCAACCCACGAAATTACTTTGGTGCGTGCATCATAAAAAGGTGATTCCCCAAGTTTATATTTTTCCTTCGAAAATACTGTTGCCTGATAGTTTTTCATAAAAGCCCTCTAATATTCTTTTGATAATATTAATCGCCTATTCATCCTAGCCCAAGTCGCTTCTGCACATAACGTAGACTCTTAATATACTCCTCATCACTATGTAAATGCTCAATTATCATTGGCATATCTACACGTTCTTTTGTTGCAAGCTGCGTATATAATTCAATATTCAAATTTCCCATACCACACTCCACCTCTTCTAGCTGAAATGTATACTCCTGACGCAAATTTATGTCCTTTAAGTGGCAACTACAGATTCTTCCCTTCAGCTTCTCAAAGCATTCCTCCATGAACCTTTCTTGATAAAAATATCTTTCTGGACAATTTATCATATTAACTAAATCAAGATGCACTGCCACCTGAGTCCTGTCTATGGAATCAAGCAATCGTACATACTCATCTGGACTAGTTGGTATCATCCATGGCATCGGCTCTAATGTGTATTTGGCATTGACTGGTTTCACTGCATCTACAATTGTACGTACCGATTCCACCGTCTTATCCCAAGCCTCCGCTTCAAAATTCTCACGGTACCCGCCATCCCAGCGCTGGCCCGTATGGGCTCCGTCTACATTGACACAGCATTTGGCACCTATGGTATCTGCCATAGCAAGCTGTCCTATGGCATAATCAAGTGCTTCTTTTCTTGTATCGGCATCTGCTGCAATAACGTTTCGCCACACACCCACCTCAGCAATAATTAGGTTTGCTTCCTTTGCTGCTTCTGCATAATCCTGTATCAGTTGCTTGTCCCCGCGACAATCAAGTGGAAATACCACTGCACCGCAGCCAAGCTCTTTCTGTTTCTTTGCCCAATCCTTCGCCCCCGAGTGGGAAAGGCTTGTAGAAATACCAAGAACCATTCTCTTCTCCTTTACTTTAGAAATTCCTATAATGAATTACCGATGGATCAATCTCACTAAGTGAATGTGCCCCTGTTCTTGCCATGGTTGCCATTAACTGTGCATTTAGCTCTTGTATTCTTGCATAAACCGCCTGGTGCCCATCCTTTAATGGTCCCATCAAATCACGTCCAACCGAAACCCCATCTGCTCCTAGTGCTAAGGCCTTGAATGCATCCATACCGCTCACAATACCACAATCCACAAACACAGGAATCTGATGCTCTACCGCTTTCACAATTTCCGGAAGCACCATAAGTGGCGGTACCGAATAATCCATAATGTTGTGATGATGAGAAACCACGATTCCTTGTACGCCTGCAAGAACACATCGCTCTGCATCCTGCGCACTTAACACACCCTTCACCACAAAGGGAAACGGTGATGCCTGTACAAACTCCCGTAGCTCCTTAAGGCTCTTTGGACGCATTGGCAAGCCATTGACATTATCATACTGGCCATTTCCAGCAAACGCATGGTCAATATCCATACCCACTGCAAATGCACCAGCCTTCTCTGCATGCTCAATTTTATGAAATACAACATCATTGTCTGCATGGGGCTTTATAATCTTTATGGTCTTCGCTCCTGTTGCAATGATATTTTCAAGCTCATCATCCTCGCCCATTCCAACCCAGTGCACTGCACTTGCAAGCTTCGCTCCTAATCCATACTCTACCATTCCATTTTCGCAAATTCCATGTAAATGTGATAAGGCTGCAGTCATAATTGGGGTGGAAAATTTCTCTCCATACAACGTAAATTCGGTGGACGGCAAGTCCGCATCCACATAACGTGTCTCTAATAACAGTGAATCAAAAAAATCCCTTGTAATTTGGTCTGAATGACCTTTGTTTGTTGACATTTTATGAACCTCCATTGTCTATTATTAGGGACGCAAAACTAAAGTATTGAAATTGTTTTCCCCTTCCCAGCAATGCAACTTCGTTTCTTTTATCATACAATAAAAGAAAGGGCATGGCAATTGCCTAGCCCTCCGTTTTTTAAAGCGAATCAAACGCTTATAGACAGGATATTCTATTTAATCAAGGCTTTATAATCTTAAATATAGTAAATAGTAAGGGCTTTTTATTTGTTTATTGACTTTTCCCTTATTTCGTTATACATTTTAAGGGAAAGGGTGGTGAATAAGGGCATGAGACAATTCAATTACACGTCAATTAAAGAGCAAAAATGGGACTCCGATATTCTTGGATATGTAGCTGCCATCTACAAAGAAGCAGGAAAGCAAGAACAATATCTTAAGCATAGACCTGAGGAACTCGAAAAACTGATAGAAATTGCAAAAATTCAGAGTACTGAGGCTTCCAATGCAATTGAAGGTATTGTTACTACAAGCACGCGTATTAAACAACTTGTAGAAGAAAAAACCACTCCTCGAAATCGTGATGAACAGGAAATTGCTGGCTACCGTGATGTACTAAACATTATTCATGAGAGCTTTGATGCCATTCCCATTTCAAAAAACTATATTCTTCAACTCCATAAAATTATGTACACTTACATGAATAATCCAATGGCTGGCCAAACAAAAAATGTTCAAAACTATATTAGCGCAAGCTATCCCGATGGACATACTGAAATCTTATTTACACCACTTGCACCTTTTGAAACAAGCGAGGCATTAGACAAGATTTGTGAAGAGTACAACAAGGTTATTGGCAACTTTGAGCTTGAGCCCCTGATTGCCATACCAATATTTATTCACGACTTTTTATGTATTCATCCATTCAATGATGGTAATGGAAGAATGAGTCGCTTATTAACCACTTTACTTTTATATCGTAGTGGTTTTTATGTTGGAAAATATATATCTCTCGAAGCAAAAATAGCAAGAAACAAAGACCTGTATTATGATGCATTAAACAGATCTCAACATGGCTGGCACGAAGGTGCTGAGGACGTTATTCCATTTATAAAATATATTCTCAGTACAATTCTTGCTGCATATAAAGACTTTGAGGATAGATTTTCTATTGTAGAAGAAAAACTTCCTGCCGTTGATATGGTGCGAAAGGCCACTTTAAATAAAATAGGAAAATTTAGCAAACAGGATATTCGAGAATTGTGTCCTGCCTTAAGCGTAAGTTCTATTGAAGGCTCTTTACGAAAACTTGTAAGTGCAGGAGAACTAAAGCGTGAAGGATCTGGAAAATCAACATACTATATTCGTTTGAAATAAATCTCTTACAAAACAGGCTATTCCCCTAAAGATATCTTCTTTTTAAGGAAATAGCCTGTTCTATTAATTACATCTTGTGTTAAGCACTCTCTTTTCTTTTCGAATGCCAAATAGCAATATAATTCCTGCTATTGCCGCAAAGAACACCATGGATTGGATAAAGGGTACAAAATTGTAGCTGCTTCCCTGCCAAACCTTGATAAAATCCTGTGTTACATACGTCATCGGTAGTGTATCCGCAATTACCTGTATTGCCTTCGGCATCAAATCGGTACTCATTCCCATCATTCCGCATAAAATCATAAACATGAAATATAGTAACATGGTTATGGCATAGGTTGGTCCAAATTTCTTAAAAATGGTGGCAATACCATGGGCTAGAATAAAAAAGATAACTGCCAGCACATAAAGCGTACCCACTAAAACAAAAATAGCTTCCGTCTTTGGTACCTGCACCTTCACAAGAAAAGAACTCACGATAAAATAAAGTGCTAATGCAATGGTAAAGAAAAGTAAATGAGCCAAAATTTTGGCTATCATCACTTTAGACTCTGTAAATCCAAACAAGTTCATCCTAAGGGGAACATCCTTTTCTAGCTCCTGTGAATAGTTTGCACCATAGCCTATCATAAAAATGGACATTGGCACCACTAAACTCATGGTTATAAAAATGGATGTCGCTGCTTCCACTCGTACATATTCTGGTAGCTGATTTAACGTTGTTACCGATAAGAGATAGCACATTAAAATAGGAAAAATCGTGCTGAAAAAGATAGTAAAAGGGTTTCCCAAAATGTTTCTTACTTCATATAAAATCAAACGTCCGCTAATCCATCTTTTTTTCATTTCAAGCACCCCCTTCATATGCTAGCTTGGCATTCATATACATAATCTCAATATCATTATTACTTCGTTTAAAGTTAATGTCTTCCTGAATTAGAAGCTGTACCATTTCGTTTTCTAACGCCCTATTTTCACAAGAAAGTGCAATTAAATGACCAGGCGCCGCAAGCTTGGGAAATTTCTCTACCAGCTTTTCATTTCTTTCGTTTTGTTCTAAAATCAAAATGGTATTTCCACAGTATTTTTGAAATAATACATCCTTCTTATCATAGTCAACAACGTTTCCTCTATCCAGAATCAGTATTTTATCCGCTAGCTGCTCAAGTTCCTCATAATAATGAGAAACAACACATAGAGCCGCTTCCTTTCCCTGATACCACTCCACTAATTTTTCCATTAGCCGCTGGCGAGTTTCAAAATCAAGTCCCGAAGTTACTTCATCAAAAAATACTAGTGGTGCATCCTGAATCAAGACTAATATTATAGTAAAACGCTGTTTTTGTCCTCCTGATAAGGTTGAATATTTCTTTTTTAAGCAAGATTCAAACTCAAAAAAAGAAATCAAATCCTTCAACTTTTTGTTTTTCTTCACGCTGGTATCTAATATAGTCTCCATAACGGCCTGCACTGACATAGTATTCACATAATTATTTTGTTGCATATGAACAGCTATCTGCTCTGGTTTCAAATCAGTAACTATTCTTCCCTTATAGGATGTCAGACCAAGAATTGACTTAATCAGGGTTGATTTCCCAGCACCATTTGACCCAATAATCCCAATTCGATCACCCGGTAAAATGGAAATTGGCTTTTGGATGAACAAAGCTGTTTGAGTACCATATTTTACTTCTAAATTGTGAATGGTAAGCATTTTTTTATTCCCTTCCCTTTGTATAACAGTTTTTCTATCTGTCATACAATATATCAACCCGATATGAATTTCGTATGAAGATTCTATGTGGTTTTTATTTCAAGAAAAATTAATCGTTGTTAAAACACCATTTTCCATATTTTCCATGCTAATCTTGCAACCCAAAAGTTCTCCATAATAGGCTGCTACATATAATCCCAATCCATGACCCTTTTCCACTGTATTACTGGTAACAAAGGGTTCAAAAATATGGGGTAACAGCTCTTTTGGAATAGTCACACCATAATTTCGAATGAAAAGCTCTCTTCCCTTTAGCTCTAGCTCCACCTTATTTGAATCAGGCGTATGAAAGATACTGTTCGAAATTACATTATCCAGTACTTTCTCTATACACCTTTGGTCAATCATAATCGTATCCATTACTCCATTAAGTGTTATGTCCAAATTTTTTTCCTGTGCAATGAATGAAAATCTCCCTAAACATCCTTGGATAAGTTCACTTAGGTCAACCATTTCCTGTTCTTCATTTGGCTTAATTGCACTTAAATAAAGAATATCCCCTATCATCTGCTCCATTGACTTAAGCTGGATTTTAAGCTGTGGCAAATATGTCTTAGTGTCCTTATATTTTCCCACCTCATTTATCATTCCCTCAGTTAATAAAAGGGCTGCAGCAACAGGCGTTTTTAATTGGTGGGAAGCCCCTCGAAGAAACACCTCTTGTCTTTTATTTTCGGCAGCAAGAAACTCATTTTTTTCTGATAGTTCGAGGTAGTTTTTAGCTAATGTGCCATATAGCTCATTGAGGGTTTCCCCTAAACGACTGATTTCATCCTCACCCTTTATAGGAATTGGCACAAACTCTATAAGCTCACTTTCCTTTACACTGTAAGCATGATTAGAAAGCTTGATAATGGGGTTTATAATGAGCCGCGAAAAAATCTGTGATGAAATTAGAACCAGAAGAAATGCAACTGCTATAATCATAGGTAAGCTTCCCATGACAACGGGAGTGATTTCATTCATTTGCGGCGTTACATAAAATGCAAGGGTAAGAATTATCTCCTGGGGCCTAACCCCCATAGCGATATAAGTTGTATAGTAGCTACTACCATCAGTAATGGTATTTTCTGCAACCCATATATCCTGCGACACCACATGAAACTCAGACGCTGTGATTTCAAATGAAGTTAGTTCTTTTAAGGTAATTTCACTTTCTGGAAATAGCTCTGTCGGCAGTTCCCAGTCCATCTGCTTCCCTTCTTCCATTTCATTTGGATACTTTGCATAGTATCTTATTTTATCTAGCACGCTCAGTAGCTCTTTATTGCTTACTTCCTTTTCCCATGTAAAATACTTTCCACAAATGGTAATTATGTTTTCGGTCATGGGAATTTCAATTGTAAAAGAAGACATGGGGTTCTGTACTTGAATATTGTCATAACTTCCTGTTTCCATATATTCTTTTTGCAAAGAAACCACTGACTCATAATTTTTCTTTTCCACATAATTCACATATAAGGACGGCAGCATGGCACTAAAATAAATTATCAGGCAAAGCACAATGATAATTGATAATATGGTACTGTAAAGCAGTGTCTTTTTTGATAATCCCACCTATTTTCCTCCTTACGCCGTAGTACTCTTCTCACATATTATTGCTTCTTTATCATACTGATAGCCAACCCCAATTACTGTCTTTATGCAGTTAACAGGTAGCTTCTTGCGCAAATTTTTTACATGTGCATCAATAATTCGATCATTTCCCACATAGTCTTCATTGTATATCTGTAAAATCAACTGCTCTCGGGTAAAGACCTGATTTGGTCTTTGAAATAGGGTTTGTAGTAGCAGAAACTCACTTATGGTTAGTTCAAGTGTTTTTCCATCGTAAAAAGCTTGATAAGATTCTTCATGGATAAAAAGCCCCATGGTTTTTTCTTGGTTTTCAGCCTTATAACCACTTCGGCGCAAAATGGTTTCCATTCGTTTTAAAAGAATTAAGGGAGACACCGGTTTAATCACATAGTCATCCGCAAATAGATTAAATGCTTTTACCTGCATGGCTTCCTGATCTAAAGCAGTCAGCATAATTACTGGCATTTCCGGAAAATCCTTTCGGATAATTTCAAGCACCTCAAGTCCATTCTTATTTGGAACCATAATATCCAAAACAGCAATATCAAAGGGGTGCTTGCCTATTAGCTCAATTGCTTGTTCGCCCTCGCTCACCATGCAGACTTCATAATCCTGCATTTTCATATATTCCGCCAATACCTCCTGAATGGTTGGCTCATCCTCTAAAAACAATACTTTTCTCATCGTTCTCCCCGATTCACATTAAAGTAGACACATTAAAATCTACAGTTTCTGTAATACTTGAATTTCCCTTCAAATCTTCATAAACATATACAATCATGTATGCTGCTTCTGCATCTGGCGAAATCGTACTCACTTCACACAGAATACAATAATTTGTGCCGGAAACCACCTGACTGGCAAGTAGTGCAACCGGAACATATTTCTCTCCTGTAAGACCTTCTGTAGCTTTTTCAAGTGCTGCCTTTGCCTCCTTTGTAACAATAGGAGATTCTGTTTCATTCCAACCACCAACTAAATTGGGAGTTGCTGTCTCTTCCATGCTATCAAGAGTATCTGTAATTTTAGTATTTCCCTCCAGGTCTTCATACAGATATACCAGGGCATAAGTCGCTTTTGCATCAGGTGTTACCGCTGTAATCTTACAAAGAATGCAGTGGTTTGTACCGGAAACCACCTGCCTTGCAATGTATGCCACCGGGGTGTATTTTGCACCGACCAAATTCTCTGTAGCTTTTTCCAGAAGATTCTTGATATTATCAGTGATTATCGGGGAAGAAGCACGTTCATATCCACCTATATTCACATCATTCTTTGTATTATTTTCAGCAGTGCTTTCAGTAGTAGATGGCTCCTTTGAACCTGTGTTATTCTGCCCACAAGCGGCTAACGAAAAGATAGTGATTCCTGTAAGGATAAATACAAGTAGTTTTTTCATAATGATTTCCCTTTCTAATTTCATGAAGCACTCATAAAATCGGTCAATTCTGTGCAATTGAGTACGTTTTTAATATTTACTATTGTATCAAAAAAATGCATTTTTCTCAATTCGTTTAATAAGCTTACCCTATCTCCAGACGCCATTCTAGTTGAAAAGCCCAGTAGTATATAGTACACTTGATATGAGAATAAATTGTATCGTAATTTATGATTAAAATATTATAATACTTGGAGGTTATGTATGGATTTTTTATCTTTTAAATGGGTAAATGAGAGTAAATTAACCAAAGAGGGAGATAAAATAATTATTTATGCACCAGGTGCTACAGATTATTTTAATAATCCCATACCACAAAATGGAAAGTTAATGGCTCCACAAAAAAATGCTCCTTTTTATTATACGGATGTGGAAGGTGATTTTGTTGTTCGCGTAAAGGTAACTCCTAATTTCAAGACAATATATGATGCATGTTGCATCATGGCTATTCAAGATGAAAATGTGTGGGCAAAAGCCGCTTTTGAGAAATCAGATTTTGGGACAACTGCAGTGGTAAGTGTGGTTACTAACCAAGTTTCTGACGATGCTAACGGTTGCAATATTGAAAGCGATTCCGTTTGGCTACAGATGGTAAGAGTAGGTAATAATTTTGCAATTCATTATTCTCTTGATGGAAAGACTTTCGATATGGTCCGTTTGTTTACCCTTCCAGCAGAAAAAAGCATTAAAGTTGGTCTCGAAGCACAATGCCCTATGGGAGACGGTGGAGATCGAGTATTTGAGCATCTTTCCATTGAAAATCGAACAGTCAATAATCTTCGTGCAGGTGTATAATCGTTTGAAAAAAATATTCAATCGCATTAATGAAAAGTGGGGAGTACGTGTACTCCCCACTTTTCATGTGCCGATTATGCGTAATACCCTGCTTGCGCTGCAAACATTTCTGCGTACACACCATCTATTTTCTTTACTAACTCATCATGCGTTCCATATTCCTTTATGCTATCCTCCGCAAATACTGCAATGTGATCACAGAACTTACAGCTTGATAAACGATGGGAAATATATATCGCCGTCTTACCACCAACAAGGTCATTGAATTTACGATAAATCTCGTATTCTGCCACTGGATCAAGTGCCGCTGTTGGCTCATCCAAGATTACAATCGGCGCATCCTTATAAAGTGCACGGCTGATTGCCACCTTCTGACGCTGTCCACCAGATAGCTCCGTTCCATTCTTATCAAAACTCTTGTAGATAATCGTATCAAGTCCATGTTCCAGCTTCACCGCGTCATCATATACACCACTAAGCTCCAGTGCACGATTCACTTCATCTATATCACAGGTATCCGTGTTCTGTAACGCCACATTTTCCTTTAGTGTAAATGCGAACAACTGAAAGTCTTGGAATACAACAGCGAACAAGCTGCGATACTCTTCATCATCGTAGATCTTAATATTGCGTCCATCAATCAAGATTTCACCTTCGCTTACATCATATAAACGGCACAATAACTTAATAAATGTCGTCTTGCCTGCTCCATTGAGTCCAACAATTGATAGGTGTTCCCCAGACGTAATCTTAAGATTAATATGTCGTAGGATATATCGATCTGTTCTTGGGTACTTAAAGCTCACATCACGAAACTCAATCACATGCTCACCTGGCTGTACCTTCTCAGTTCCTTTCTCCATTGCTGCTGGATATTCCATGTATGTAACATACTCATTAATATAATTACAGCGTTTCACAACATCCTGCACACCGCTAACGATTCGCCATACACTCCAATAGAAGTTACTTGAAGCACTTGCATACATGCTAAAGTCACCGATACTAATTGCTTTGGTGATTGCCAAGTAACCAATATAGAAATAGGACGCACCGTCACGCAAACTATTCGCTATATCCATACCCCAGTTATTCTTCATCGTACGTGTCGATTGGTCTTTCCATACATTGTACATCTTACGATTTTCCACATTCGCTTTATCACCCATCATGTCAACACTATCATAGAGGCGAATGTCCTTGCCATATTGAAAATTCGCAAGCTGATAAAAATAATACCCAAATCTACGATTGAGTGCAGATAACTTCAAGAAACTATCCACATCAATCTTATTAATACGATAATTAAAATACGTTACAAGTAGCAGACTAACTCCTTGAATCAATAAGAGCCAAGGGCATCCCATAATTACAATTGTCACTACACCGACTAATATCGTAGCTTCTTTCACAATCATGTAGAAAGGATCGAGGATACCAGTAACACCACCACTATACCACATGATACCTTCCTTTGCTTTGTTCATCTGGTCAAGTGCCTTTGGGTCCTCGGTGTACTCAAAATCCATGTGCATGGCCTGCTCGGATACTTGTTCTTCAAGATAACGATTAAACCATTCCCCGATATTCACTCGCCATGCACCCGCAATATTTTGCATCGTTGCCGTCACAAAGTTCGTTCCAATTAAGACCGCCAAAATAATAATAATATTCGCTTGGCAGGAAGCAAAGGTGGCTCCACTGGCAAGCTTCACCAATTCATCAATTAGGAATTTTGGTGCAATCATATTCACCATCGTATCGCAAACACCTGCAATCAATTGTACGAAATATACGAGGTACAGCACTGGACGTTCCTTCCATGCCAACCTACACATATAAAAGAGAGTATTGAGAATACGCTTCTTTGCTTGCTTATTCGAAGATTTACGCATACTCCACCTCCTGTTCTACATAATACTGTGCTTGTAAGCGGAACATATTCGCATACTCACCTTCTGCGGCAAGTAAATTCTCATGGGTACCATATTCCACCATCTTGCCTTCCATAAACATTGCCACATGATCGCAAAACCTTGTAGAACTCAAACGGTGGCTAATATACACCGCTGACTTTTTATTTACCATCTTATCAAAATCCTGATACAATTGATATTCCGCAAGTGCATCCAGCGCTGCAGTTGGCTCATCAAGCACCACAATAGGAGCATCCTTATATAAGGCACGAGCAAGTGCTAGCTTCTGCCTCTCACCACCTGAGAAATCAACACCATTCTCGTCAATAATTTTCAGTACCTCAGTGCGAACACCCTTTGGTAATCGATCAAGATTCTCACGGAATCCCGCATCACGTAAGCATTTTTCCGCTAATGCATCATCCGTCTTCTCTGGCGTATCCATTGACACATTCTCTGATAGTGGGAATGCGAACAACTCGACTTCTTGGAACAACGGTGCAAATAATTCATAATAACTATTCTTATCGTAAGTCTTAACATCAACACCATTTAACAGGATACGTCCTTCCGTGGGTTCATATAAACGAAGCAATAACTTAATAAATGTCGTCTTACCTGCTCCATTTAACCCAACAACCGCCAACCGTTCGCCTGCTGCCAATGTTAAATTCAAATCCTTCAGTGCATATTTCTCCGCCTTCGGATATCTAAACGACACATTCTCGAATACAAATGTGTAGCTATCTGATTGTGGCACCATAACGCCGTCTGCTCTCTGATCACCACCATCAAAGTCAAGGAAACTACGGAAATCATTCACCTCACGGTTGCGCTGACGAAGTGCGGAGAGACTCTTTAACACCTCACGCATCTGCGAATAAAATGTTCCTGCTGCCGAGATATAAAGTGTCGCACTACCAATCGATATCTTCCCTTTCACCAAACTATATATGATAAATGCGTAAATTCCAATTTGTGAAATCATCCACATGCAATTATCAAAGATACCAGCGTAAAACCAAAACAACTCGTTCTTCTTCTGCAACTTATAACGATGCACACTCAGTTCTCTCTTCTTCTCCATCAACCAATCTGATAGATGAAACATACGAATATCCTTGGCTGCTTTAAAATCGGTGCTGATCGTATTCATGTAATCATTCTTGCGCCACCAAGCCGAAAGCGGATCCCAAATCGTCTTCTTCACATGTGCATTGACCTTATCGCTCACCAGATACGAGAAAGTCGCGGTAATTGCTAATAGCACAACCAAGAACGGATGCAACGTACCCATAATAATGATACCTGTAATCACAACCGCCAGCTTCGACAACGTCTCAACACCCGTACGCATCATGCCCTCAACACCCTCCACATTGCCACCACTTGAATTCTGTGCTTTACGAAATGCGTCAAGTACATCAGAATCCTCAAGATGTTCAAAGTCAATCGTCATTGCTTTTCTCGTCAGCTTTGTCATCAAGGTCATACGGACACCAATGTAACGATACCATACGCTGCCCCAATAATATGAATTGAGCATCGTGGAAACAATCTGTATCACCGTAAATAGAATAATCGTCGGCAGCAAATCCCGGGGCGTGCCTTCCGATGTTACCATGTCAATAACGACCTTCGTAATGAAACTCCACAGGTAGCTCATAATCGGAGCAACCAAAATTCCAAGGGGAATCAAGTAATAAAATCCCTTATCCTCACGGAACATGGAACCAAAGACGAAATTCAGGTTCTTGCCCAGCTTATAATCAATATGAAGTGTATTGAGTTATTCCACCTGCTTTTCTTTTATTTTTTTAGACACAACAAATACTAC
>JAVBUZ010000029.1:0-24773 GCA_031554725.1 Lachnospiraceae bacterium
AATCGGTATCAGGGAGGTATGATTGTGGTAAATATTAGAGCTGTTCAAATGGAAGATAAGTCTTTTTGGTTTAAACTAGACAAGCATATTTCTGAGGCTGAATTTGAAAAGAAATGTAGAGATAAAATGGGTTATGTACTGCTTGAAGAGGATACCCCAGTTGGAATTCTTAGATACAATCTCTTTTGGGACAATACGCCCTTTTGTACCATGCTTTTTGTAGATTGGGAGTACCAGCATAAGGGTTATGGAAAAGCACTGATGCAGCACTGGGAAACGGATATGAAGCAATTGGGCTATGGAATGATTATGACATCTACCCAAGTAGATGAAGAGGCTCAGCATTTTTATAGAAAACTAGGGTATCAAGATGCCGGGGGACTGATTATTAATATTCCGGAATACGAGCAACCAATGGAGATGTTTTTGACAAAAGGAATTTAGAATATGAAAAAGGATGTAATACATATATTGGGGGCATCAGGTTCAGGAACCAGCACATTAGGTAAAAAGATTTGTATGACGAACATGAAGAATTTATCCAGTGGGCAAGAGGGTATGATACTGGTGATATCGAAATGAGAAGCAAGGTACAACATGATGAGTGGCAAAAGCTTTTGCAGTGTGAGCAAATTGTATTAAATGGTGCCGATGATTTGGATATCAACTTTGAGAAAGTGGTTGGAAAGCTAAGTGATTTTAAATACAGGAAGTAGAACAGACATACCAGCTTACTTTAGTGACTGGTTTTACAATAGAATAAAAGATGGATATGTACTGGTTCGTAATCCCTATTATCCCTCACAAGTCACAAGGTACCAGCTAAGTCCTGACGTAATAGATGCCCTTGTGTTTTGTACGAAAAATCCTGAGCCTATGCTGTCTCGACTTGGGGAACTATCTACATTTTCATGCTTTTGGTTTGTAACCATTACACCATATGATAAAGACATTGAGCCATATGTGCCAGATAAAGAAAAGGTTATGGAAAGTTTTAAACGATTGTCAGATTATGTGGGAAGTAATGCTATAAGCTGGCGATATGACCCCATATTTATTTCAGAAAAATATTCTGTAAAATATCACATTGAAAAATTTGAAAAGATGGCGGAGACATTAAGGGGATATACCGAGCAGTGCGTAGTTAGCTTTATCGATTTATACCAAAAGACAAAAAATAATTTTCCAGAAGTGAAAGCAGTGACAGGCGATGAACAGG
Organism: Lachnospiraceae bacterium; assembly: GCA_031554725.1. Classification (GTDB taxonomy): domain Bacteria; phylum Bacillota; class Clostridia; order Lachnospirales; family Lachnospiraceae; genus JAVBUZ01. Next base: position 1,220 of record JAVBUZ010000029.1, read on the forward strand.
AACAATTAATAAGTGCCTTTTCAAAGATTGCACAGCAAAATAGCATGCAAATTCATTTATGCTGTGAAAATGAACAGCTTGTTAGAGAAAGCGTAGATGCAAAGGGGTGCATGGCAAAAGAAGTTCTTGAAAAGGCAATACAATGTAAGCTACATGTTCCTAAGAAAAAAGGGGCGAGGCAGGAATGTAATTGTCTTTTAGGGGCAGACATAGGTATGTACAATACCTGTGGACACGGATGCTTATACTGCTACGCCAATTATGATAGAAAAACAGTAGTTGCCAATATGAAAAAGCACGATGCTAGTTCTCCTTTTTTGATAGGACATGCCAAAGAGGATGATATCTTAAAAGAGGCAATGCAAAGGTCATGGAAAGATGAGCAGATGAGCTTTTTCGACGATATATAATGGGGGATAATACTATATACAGATCAATGATGCAGGTTTATGTGAGAGAAAGCAATAAAGCGTTGGTGTTTATCTGTGTAGAATGAGGGGAGGAATAAGCATGGAACCATGTAAGCTATCTTTGGGTGATACCATAGGGATTATCTGTCCTTGCCATTTCGCAAACAAGGATGATTATGCCCGATATATTTCTGGCATTCAGAAGCTAGGTTTTTCAGTTAAGGAAGGTAAGAATTTATATAAAAATACATATGGGTATGGTGCAAGTGAACAGGAACGGGCGGATGACTTTAATGAAATGATTACTGATACCAAGGTAAAAATGATTCTTTTTGGTGGAGGAAACATTGGGAACGAACTATTGCCATATATTGACTTTGAAGCAATTGCGAAGAATCCCAAGATAATCTGTAGCTATAGTAATGGAACTGCGATGCTTAATGCCATATATGCCCAAACGGGATTAACAGTATATTATGGACAATTTCCAGGGATGTTTGCTAATTTGAGCGACTATGACTATCAACAATTTAAGTCACACTTTATTGATGGTACAGCAAGTGAGTTTCAAAGTAATAGCAGATGGAAAACAATAAATGATGGTACATGCGAAGGTATTTTACTTGGAGGATACACAACTATAGTTGCGATGCTACTAGGTAGCAAATACTTTTCATATGATAGTTCGAAAAAATATATTCTTTTTTTGGAAAATCATGAAAAATTTGATGCACCAGGCGCAGTAGGGACACATTTAGCATATATTGAGCAAAGTGATTTGATAAACAATATTTCGGGGGTAATATTTGGTCACTACTCGAAAAAGGAAGTTCCTGAACTTTTTCAAAACTTAGAGCGCTTTGGAAAAAGGCATTCTATCCCCGTTATATATTGTGATGATTTTGGTCATGGAACCAATCATGCGATATTGCCGATTGGACGTTACGCAAAACTTGATGCGGGGAAGCAGACGATGGAAATGAGTCAAAGAGTTATCTAGCGGAGAGGTGTACATAATGGAGATAAAAAATAGAATTGTTGTTGTAACATTCCGAATATTTTTACTGGTCGGTTGCCTTATAGGTTTATATCTAAATTCAGGATTGCCAAGTGGAGCATTAAATTTACAAATGTTTAATTTCTACACAATTCTTAGTAATGCAGTATGCTTCATATTCTTTGTTTTTCTGCTGGTTAAGGTGATTTTTGAGATTAGGAATTTGGGAATTCGAGGTATTTCTACTGCGCCTAGATTTAAGGGTGCAATTACCATGATGATAACGGTGACATTTTTGATATATCACTTTGTTTTGCTTCCACAGAGTTTTACAATGACTTCTGATTATCGTCCTTTTAGTTTGCCAGATATTCTTGTGCATTACTATGTGCCGATTATGACAATTCTTGATTGGCTTCTGTTTGATGAAAAGAATAAATACAGGTGGTATGATCCCTTCATATGGCTTGTCCTCCCATATGCTTATTTCATCTATGCAATTATAAGAGCCCAGTTGGGTGGTGTACTTACAGCCATTGGAAGTAGATATCCTTATTATTTCATGGATGTAGATGCTATCGGAGTAACAAATGTGTTGTGGAATGTTCTTTTTTTATCGATAGCCTTTTTGCTTTTAGGATATATTATATATGCGATAAATAAAATTCATTTTAAGGAGAACAAGCATGGCAAAAAGCTATTTTAAAGAAAAAGAGTTACAACCCCAAGACGAAAACCTTAAAGCTGTTTTATCGAAGGCAAAAGAGTATTGGGATAAATACTTAGACATTATAAATACAAGTATTCCAGAGGCTGCCTTCCAATGGAAATATTATGGAAAAGCGTGGGGATGGTGCTTGGTCGGTTTGGTGAAAAATAAAAATCTCCTCTACTTAACCCCTATTGAAAATGGGTTCTATGTATCCTTTGTTTTTAATGAGCAAAATAGGCAGTGTGCAAGAGAAGAGGGAATGTCGGAAGAAATATTAAAAACGATTGAAGCTGGGAAAAGCAATAATGCCGGTCATACATTTGATATATTGGTTCAAAACAAAAGTGACCTTGAAATTGTAAGTAAGCTTCTGAAAATAAAAAGTAATATTATTTAGATCGAAAGACAAAATATTACTTATAAAGTTTAGTAGAAGGAAAATAAATATGGAAAAAAAATTATCACCACAACAGCAAGAAGAATTACTCGAAATATTAAACATTCGTTTTGATAAACACTTAAATCGTCATGAGGGCATTGTATGGGAAAAGGTAAAAGCAAAGCTTGAAGTAAGTCCAGAAAAGATGTGGTCCCTTAATGAAATGGAAAAAACGGGAGGCGAACCGGATGTTGTTGATTATGATGAAAAGGAAAATGAGTTTATTTTCATGGATTGCTCTGCGGAAAGTCCCATTGGGCGAAGAAGTTTTTGCTATGATAAAGAAGCATTAGAATCTAGAAAACAAAACAAACCGGAAAACAACATTATAGATATGGCGGCTTCCATGGGGATTGAAATTTTAAATGAAGAACAATATCGTAGGCTGCAACAACTGGAAGAATTTGACTTAAAAACTTCCAGTTGGATTATGACTCCTGCAGAAATTAGAAAGCTTGGTGGTGCACTTTTTTGTGACCGCCGTTATAATCGTGTTTTTGCTTATCATAATGGTGCAGAATCTTATTATGGAGCAAGAGGATTCCGTGGAATGCTAAAGATATAAGAATAGGGAAATTAGTCGCATAGTTTACGACTAATTTCGCCACTCCAGTTTCTAGCGCCACAAACAGAGCATGCTTCAAAGGTTATTGTGTACCAAGCATCGTCTACAAATTGGTCGTCAGTAAAGGAGGAAGTCCATGTATGTGGAAGCTCTGGAATAATTTCTGTGTTTTTCCAAAATTTTCCACACTTCACACATTTATAATCGATATATCCTTGATGGGAACAAGTTGGTTCTGTTCGTATCCCTTGGTAATCATGTGTATCTATTTCCTCATATACGGGCATTCCACCAGCTTGTGTACCATGAATTACGCAAGTGTTGTGCTTAAAATATTGAATAAAACATCCATTGCAAGTGATATTAGGGTTGAGATCAACCAATTGCCAATCACATACACTAGTTGCTTCTGTTACTTCATTTTTTGTTTTTCCACAATCACTACATTTATAGTTAATGGTTGTTTTGGTTATCCCTTCGAAACAATTTGTGGTTGAGCTTCTAGCTGTTTCTACCCACTTACAAGTAGAAACTTGTGTGGAGGAGGGAGTTGTTGTTTTCTCATTACTTTTTTGCGAGGATGGCGTTTGGCTACTTGCACTAGAGGTGGTACTTTTTGACGTCTCAGTGGTTATACTGCTTTGTGAGCTTTTTGAAGCTTCACTACTCTGAGTGCTTTCAGAACTCTTAGTTGGCTCTGTTTCTTTAATTAGTTGTGCATCCTTAGCCACTTCAGAACTGCCTACAGTTGTTTCAGTAGATTTTGCATTCTGTTGAATTGGTACCTCTTCGCTTTTTTCTTCAGCAGAAGTAGAGTCTTCTGCAAAGAAAGATTCATTTGTGTTACTAAGGGTGTTTTCTGTTTTTGCACAAGCTGTAAAGCTATAAACCATGGAAAGAACCATGATAATTGAAATAATTTTCTTTTTCATAAATAAAGCTCCATTTGGTATTATTTACAGGTTATCTTTTGTAAGATGTTAAAATACTAACTTAGGTTAGCATATAGTAAGGTTATTTTCAAGTTGAAATGTAAGTGAAGCATAGATAGGAGTCAAGTATGAAAAAAACATTAGGAAAGAAATTCTGGTTAGCATTAGTCATTTTTAGTCTTATGGGACAAGTAGCATGGGTAGTAGAGAATATGTATTTCAACGTATTCATCTATAAGATTTTTAAAGCTTCAGCAGCAGACATCTCATGGATGGTGGCTCTTAGTGCGGTGACCGCTGGTCTTACAACTTTAGTAATTGGAGCTTTGTCGGATAAGCTTGGTAAGCGAAAAGTATTTATCTGCGGTGGCTATATCCTGTGGGGATTCTCTATTTTAGCGTTTTGCCTGCTACGCTTAGAATGGCTTGAAGGCTTGACTGGAGGCGCAATTGCAGCAGCAGCTTTAGGGGTATCCTTGGTAATTTTACTGGATTGTGTTATGACATTCTTCGGTTCCTCTGCAAATGATGCTTGTTTTAATGCATGGCTGACAGAAAGCGGAGATGAAACAAATAGGGGCTCCATAGAAGGCGTGAATGCCATGATGCCACTTATTGCAGTCTTAGTAGTTTTTGGCGGCTTTATGGCGTTTGATTTGGAACGGGAATCTAGTTGGACAATGATTTTCCTGATTATAGGAATCGGTGTTATAATCATTGGTATATTGGGCCTTTTCTTAATTGAGGAAAAAGGCTGTGTTAGAGAAGAAAATCAATCCTATCTTAAGAACCTTGTATACAGTTTTCGTCTCGACGTAATTAAGGACAATAAGCTTCTTTATGCAGTGATTGGAGCATTTGCAGTTTTTGGTGTTTCTATTCAGATATTCATGCCTTACCTGATTTTATATTATGAGCAGGGGCTAGGGATGAGTAATTATGTTCTTGTTTTGGCACCAGCAATTATTTTGGCAGCAGTTGTTACGGTAATCAGTGGAAAGCTATATGATCAGCTAGGCTTTAGAAGATGTGTATCTCCCATAGTTTGGATACTGATTGTAGGCTACTTCATTTTATTTGTAAGTAAAAATACTTTGCCAGTATTTATTGGTTCTGTACTTATGATGTCAGGCTATTTATCTGGAATGGCAGTGTTTGGGGCAAAAATTCGTGATAACACCCCCTTGGAGAAAGCGGGATTATTTCAAGGAATTCGTATTTTCGGACAGGTATTGATTCCCGGAATTATTGGACCAGCAATTGGTGCGTGGGTTCTGCGTGATGCCAAGATGATTATAAACTCAGATGGAACGGAGTCCTTTTTGCCAAATAGTAATATCTTTATAACCGCGCTGGTGGTAGCGGTTGTTTTGCTTGTTATTTTGCAATTGATTTTCCGAATGGTTAGAAATGGGCATAGAAATCTACCTACTGATTTTAAGAAAAAGGATGTTGTACCATTTTTAGAGTATCCCAGACCTCAGCTTAAAAGAAGTTCTTATTATAGTTTAAATGGACTTTGGGAGAATGGAATTGTAGTACCTTTTCCACCTCAGTCTCAGCTGTCAGAATACAATAAAAAAGTAACAAGCAAATTAACCTATGTTAGAAAGTTTGAGCTACCAGAGGGTTTTGTAAAGAATAAGTTACTACTTCATTTTGGCGCGGTTGATCAGATTGCGGAGGTTTACCTGAATGGCAAAAAAGTGGGTAGCCATGAGGGCGGATATCTTCCATTTACACTAGATATTACAGAGGCATATCAAACTGGGGAAAACGAACTGGTAGTAAAGGTTACTGATACCCTTTCGTTTAAGTATCCTTACGGTAAGCAGTGTAAAAAACGTGGAGAAATGTGGTATACACCTATTAGCGGTATCTGGCAAAGCGTATGGTTGGAAAGCGTGCCAGAAAATTACATTGAGAATATCAAAATTACTCCAGACATGACAGGAATTGATTTAGAAATAGAAACGAAAGCGCCAGAATATGAAGTTACGATATATGCTGGAGAAACGGAAGTTAAAAAGGTCTTTCAAAAAAAAAAAGTGAGAATTGATTTAGCGGAACCTGTATTGTGGACACCAGAGGCTCCACATCTATATGATATGCATATAAAGGCAGGAGCAGATGAGGTAGATTCTTACTTTGGTCTGCGAACTGTAGATATAAGAGAGGTTGAAGGAAAAAATCGTATTTGCTTGAATGGAAAGCCTATTTTTCTTCACGGTGTTTTGGATCAGGGATATTTTAGTGATGGCATTTATCTACCAGCATCAGCGGAAGGCTATGAGTTTGATATTAAGGAAATGAAGCGTTTAGGATTTAATACTCTGCGAAAGCATATAAAAATTGAGCCAGAATGCTTTTACTATATGTGTGATAAAATGGGTATGCTGGTTATGCAGGACATGGTAAATAGTGGGCGATATTCCTTCTTTGGAGATACAGCACTGCCTACAATAGGCTTTACCAAAAGAAATGATACAAAACGTTTCCCAAATAAAAAGCATAGAGTTATTTTTGTGCAGCATACCAAGGATACCTTACAGCATTTATATAATCACCCTTGCATTGTATATTATACGATTTTTAATGAAGGCTGGGGACAGTTTGATAGTGACAACATTTATGATATGGTGAAGGAGCTAGATGGTTCAAGAATTATTGATACTACCTCGGGGTGGTTTAGAAATAATAAGAGCGACGTTGAAAGTAGCCATGTTTACTTTAAAGAAATGGAGCTAGGTGAAACCGAGCGCCCACATATTCTTTCTGAGTTTGGCGGTTACTCCAATATTCTAAAGGAGCACTCTTATAGTCTACATAATCAGCATGGATATAGCTTTTATGATAGCAAGGAGGAAGTGACAGACCAGATTATTCTTGCCTATGAGAAAATGGTTTTAGCTAGCATAAAAAATGGTCTTTGTGGTAGCGTATATACACAGCTTAGTGATGTAGAGGATGAAGTAAATGGTATATATACCTACGACAGAAAAGAGTGCAAGGTAGATGCAGATAAGATGCGGGATTTAAGTAAGAGGATAGAGGAAGCATTCTTTTGGTGGATTTAGGTGCAACAAATTTTAGGCTTGAACCATCCTTTACACATCCGTGTGTAGTGCTTGCAGGAAATCGTGAATTTATTTTAGTGGTGCCCTGTAGTTCTAAGAAGTATAATACGGGTTATCCTGAAATTATCGACGGAACGCCAGAGGATGGTTTTTCGTGTAATACGGGTATTCAAACCCAAAGCTTTCGGTGGATAGGAAAAAATCGTGTCATTTCTGTGTTGGGAAATGTTTCAACAGAGATTCTTAATAAAATTGATGATAAGATGCTTAATTTGATTCCTACATATAGCAGAGTTGTTAGTCAAAAAGATAATGAAATCAAGCAATTGAAAAAAGAACTAGAAATTGCACAAAAGCAAATAGAGAGACTAAATTATTCTCAATAGATACTGTTGACAGCTATATTGGAATATGATAACATTTATTTACGGAAAGACGTAACGTCAAAGGCTCACGCGAGCGCGTGATATCACAGGATTAAAGGAGTTGTCATTGGCAACTCCTTTATTTTATACATATTGGATTTTTAAGATTTTTGTAGGGGAAAGTTACCATGACAACAGAGACTATATTTAAAAATAAGAAGCCTAATTTTGAAAAATTGAAAAAGTATGGCTTTGTTAAAAGCAGTGATTTCTTTACATATACAACTCATATTGCAAATAAGCAATTTCAGATGCAAGTTATAATCAAGGAAGATGGGCAGATAAGTACGAAGGTAACTGACCTTGCGTCTGGTGAAGAATATGTGCTCCATCGCATAAAGGAATCAGTGGGCGCATTTGTTGGTATGGTGAAATGTGAGCATGAAAACATACTATTAGAAATCGCAGAGGTTTGTTATGATGTAAATATATACAAAAGCGCAATCACAAAGCAGATAATTTCCTATGTAAAAGAAACCTATGGGGATGAGCTAGAGTTTTTATGGCAACGTACTCCTGAAAATTCTATTTTGAGAAGGAAAGATACAGGCAAGTGGTACGCTGCTATATTAGTTTTGTCCAGAAGCAAACTAGGTATGGATTCAGAGGAAAGGGTTGAAATAATTGACCTACGTATGCCAGAAGGAAGGGAAACAGTAATAGATAATGAAAGATATTTTCCAGGTTACCATATGAATAAAAAACACTGGTACACCATATGTCTTGATGGTATTGTAGAAATAGAAGAAATATGTCAAAGAATAGATGAGAGCTATAAACTGGCGCGATAGATAGAACAAAAGTCAAGGAGGATGTAACTTGAATGAGATAGAAACGTTTTATCAAGAGGAATGTGACGAGAGTATGCGTTTAGCCACACAAGCAGGTCAAATAGAGTATAGAACAACAATGGCATATATAAAAAAATACTGCAAAAGCCAGATGCAGGTGCTTGACGCTTGTGCAGGAGGGGGAATATATTCTTTTCCGATTGCAGAATTAGGATGTAAGGTTACAGCAGGAGACTTAATTCATACAAATGTTGAACGTATTCTGGAACAAAACCAGAAAGAGAATAAATTAGAAAGCATTTATGAAGGAAGTGTATTAGATTTATCGGTATTTTCTAGCGCGACTTTTGACGTAGTTCTTAATTTAGGGTCATATTATCATTTGTGCGACGAGGTGGAGCGGAAACGGTCTTTAGAAGAGACCTTGCGGGTTCTTAAGCCAGGAGGCATATATATGCTTTCATATATTAATCGGTGCGCAAACTATATGGCACATTTGGGGGAGTTAAAAGATAATTTTTCGTTTCTTGAACGATATATGAAGACTGGGCATATTGATGATAGTTATCTATTTTATGCAGCTACACCTGAAATGGTGGAGAAGGATTTAGCAGATATGGGTCTGCAATTGTTACATAATATTGCCACGGATGGTCCCATCTTTTTGTATAGAGAAATCGTAAATCAAATGAATAAGGCAGATTTTGAGAGCTTTATGGATATCCATATGGATAATTGCTATAAAAAAAGTAATTTGGGATATAGTGAACATGCATTAATTATTGCAAAGAAGTAATAGATGCAAAAAGGAGAAATTAATGATATACCTATCACAATTCAAATTTCCAGATATAGAAAAAGAGTATGATTTTACCATGGGGCAGCAGCGTACCTGCTATGATTCCTTTTATCCCTTTCAAATTGTGTCAAAAAATGGCCTAAGAGTGCTTGATTTTGAACCAATCACTATTTTGTATGGAGGAAATGGTTCTGGTAAAACCACGGCTTTAAATGTAATAGCAGAGAAACTGAATTTAAATAGAGATACCCTTTATAATCGAACCAATTTTTTTGAGGACTATACACGCATGTGCTCCTTTGAGCTTGAAGAGTCCATTACACGTGACAGTAGAATTATTACCAGTGATGATGTCTTTGACTTTATGCTTAATTTAAGAACTATAAATGATGGTATAAATTTAAAAAGGGAAGAGCTGTTTGACGAGTATCTAGATGCAAAATATTCTAAGTTTCAGATGAAATCCCTGGAGGATTACGAGCAGTTAAAAAAAGTCAATATGGCAAGAAGTAAAACTCAATCAAAATACATAAGAAATAATTTGATGGGACATGTAAGAGAACATTCCAATGGAGAAAGTGCTTTTATTTATTTTGCGGACAAGATAAAGGAAAATGGTTTATATTTGTTAGATGAGCCGGAAAACAGTCTTTCTCCTGAAAAACAGCAGGAGCTACTTAAATTTTTGGAGGATAGTGCAAGATTCTTTGGTTGTCAGTTTATTATTGCCACACATTCACCATTTATTTTATCTATGAGAGGTGCTAAAATTTACGATATGGATGAAAACCCAGTGGATGTGAAACGATGGACACAGCTTTCCAATGTTTTAGCATATTACGAATTTTTTAAGAAGCATGAAAGAGAGTTTGAATAAAAACAAATGAAGAAGAAAAGAAAATCCCCATTTAAAGGTTTTTTTATAAAGCTTATTATTGTTTTGATATTGCTTTTAGTTGGCTTATATTTCCTAGTAGGTCTTGTTTACAGCAAAATGAAATATGAACCCATTGAAGCTATGCAGCTTGAGCATATGAAAGAGGATGGAGCAATAAATATTTTGCTAATTGGTAATGACTCAAGGGAAAATGGCGAAGATGGGCGCTCCGACGCCATGATTCTAATTACCATCGGAAGTGAGACAAAGAATATATATATGACATCACTACTGCGCGATATGTACGTAGAGATTCCTGGACACCAAGGAAATCGTTTAAACGCAGCCTACTCTTACGGTGGAGCCGAACTCTTAATGGAGACGATTGAACAGAATTTTGACATAACTGTAAATAGATATGTGCTAGTAAACTTTGAAGCCTTTGCTAGCTTAGTAGATGCGGTAGGTGGAGTAAATCTAGAGCTTACAACAGAAGAAATTGAGTACGTAAATGGATATCTCTGGGAATACAATATACTGACAAATAGACCAGACGGAACAGACAATATGGACACCAATATTAGTGGGATGGTGCATCTTAATGGCCCACAAGCCTTGGCATATAGCCGAAATCGTTATCTTGGTACGGATTTTGGGCGAACTGAGAGACAAAGAAAGGTACTGACAGAAGTGATTAAAAACCTTCCTCGTGGAGTAGTTACAAATGCAGGAGGTTTAACGGAAGGCTTATTACCAAACTTAACCACCAATTTAACCCAAAAAGAATGCTTTATGCTTAGTTTTTCAGCAGCTAGATTATTGCAGGGAGATATTGTGCAATCAAGCATTCCTTTAGAAGGAACCTATAAAGATGCAAGTATTCGCGGTATGGCGGTTCTCGAGGTGGATTTTGAGGCTAACAAAAAATATTTGAAGGATATGTAGATTAACGGTGGGGAGGCTATATGAAAATATCGGTTATTGGATGTGGAAGATGGGGTACCTTTATAGCATGGTATTTGGACAAAGTTGGGCATGAAGTCATGCTGTATGGAAGAACGGAGTCTAAAAATTTTATAGAGTTACAGGCTACAAGAGCAAACGGAACAGTAGCCTTAAATGACTCACTTATGTTAACAAGTAGTTTAGCTGATGTGGAAAAAGCAGAGGTTATTGTTATTTCTGTTGGCTCTCAAGGATTGAGAAAACTCATAGAACAGTTAAAAGAATATGGTATAAAGAATAAAACGTTTGTTTTATGTATGAAGGGTATAGAAATATCCACCGGAAAACGATTATCACAGGTTGTAGATGAATACTATGGAAATGACAGCAAAACAGCAGTATGGATCGGACCAGGCCATGTACAAGATTTTACAAGGGGTGTGCCTAATTGCATGGTTATAGACAGTGAAACGGAAGATGTAAAGAAGCGGCTTATAGAAAGCTTTTCCAGTGAGCTTATTCGTTTTTACGTTGGACAGGATATGATTGGAAATGAGATAGGCGCGGCACTAAAAAATGTAATTGGCATCGCAGCAGGAATGCTAGATGGATTTGGACTGTCCTCTTTAAAGGGTGCGCTAATGGCAAGAGGTGCATTTGAGGTATCAAGGCTAATAGAAGCTCTTGGTGGAGATAAGGTGTCTGCCTATGGTCTTTGCCATTTAGGCGATTATGAAGCTACGGTATTTTCTGAGTTTAGCCACAATAGAAAATTTGGTGAAATGTTTGTAAAGGGCGAACCCTTTGACAAGCTTGCAGAAGGATATTATACAGTGGCAGCAGTAAAGGATTTAGAAAAAGAGTATGAAATAGAAATGCCGATTTGTGATGCAATCTATAGTATTTTATATGAAAAAAAGGATGCCCAGATGGCTCTAAAGGACTTATTTTTACGAACCATAAAGAATGAATTTTATCCAAAGAAATATTCCGAATAAAGTGGGAGGAAGAGCATGTCAACATTAAAGAGTATATGGAAAAAATGGAGATATATGGGCTTTGAATATAAGCAATTGAAATCATTTGAGGGAGCGCTTGCTCTTGAAAATATGCGAATGTTGTATTCCTATTGTACAATTCTATTTCCCCTTATCATAGTGGTTCTACTTCTCCATATAATCTTAAATGGAGAGAGACCTTCTTCTTTTTGGTTCATAGTATTAATCGATATATTGATATTGATTATTGGTTTAATAAGTCGTAGTTTATGTAAAATACAAAAGGAAAAGGCTTTGATCTATGCAAAGCTATTTACAACACTGTTTATAAGTGGATTGTATCTGATGGGAATATTTTATGATGTAATCATACATTCAAGTGAAGTGAATGTCATTCTGTGCATTATATTTTTTGCAGCGCAGATGATGTTTGATAGCTATCCATTAGACAATTTTATTATGACAATGATAGTAGCCTTTGTAACATTGATAACAGAGCGTAGATTTGCAGCACCAGAGCTATATATAGGAAATAGCTTAAATATTATATTGCCAATTGTAGGTGGTATGTATATGTCGTGGTATAAGTCAAAGGGAAAATTTGCATTGCTAATTAATGGCGATTTAGAATTAAAACTACAAGAAAAGAATGCCCAGATAAAAATGATGTCTAGCCAGATTAGGCCACATTTTATTTATAATGTACTTACAACAATATCGACATTGATAAAAAAGAACCCCGAGGTGGCTTATGATGCATCCATTGCATTTGCTGATTATTTAAGGGGAAACTTAGATTCCTTAAATGATTTAAAACCAATTCCATTTTTAGAGGAGCTAAAACATTTAGATACCTATTATACTTTAGAAAAAATACGTTTTGAAGAAAGAATTGGAATCACTTACTATATAGAGACTGAGGATTTCCTTGTACCAGCGCTTACCGTGGAGCCACTTGTGGAAAATGCAATTAAGCACGGAGTGCATCGAAAAGAAGGACGAGTAAATATTTTTGTTTCGTCAAGAGAATATGAAGACCATGTGGAAATAACCGTAGAAGATGATGGACCAGGATTCGTGGTTGGCGAAGAGAAAAAGGATGGAAGAGAGCATCTAGGGGTAGAAAATGTACATAGAAGATTAGCGTTATTGAGTCAAGGTACTCTTGAAATAGAAAGTGCCGTAGGTGTGGGGACGAAAGCATGTATTCGCATTCCAAAAGAAAGAGAAAATGCATAGAAGAATAAGAGCAAAGGGGAATAACATTGATAAAAAGGATAGTAGTCGTTTCAGAGAGTAAAGAGCATATGAAAGAATACAAAAGTGTACTAGACGATTTTGCATTTGTAGACAAGTTTTTTTTATTGAAGCCACAGATTTGCTTGGCACACTTTGAGTATGGTGGTATTGAGTTCTTGCTTACAGATTATGAAATGGATTCCATGGATGGAATACAGCTTGCAGAGCGTTTGAGCAAAAATAACAGCTTAATGAGGGTAGTATTTGTCATTGATGAAGAGAACGTGAAAAACAATATTCTTCTTGAAGGAGCAGAGTGTATTACAAGGCCTGTGACATATGAAAAATTAGAAAGATTTATGATATAAAAAAACTGGCCCTCATTTGCTGAGAGGCCAGTTTTTTAGTCCTTTTTGTACAAAGCAAGGTATTTAAGAAGAACGTTATATATTTCTGCAAGCATCAAAGGCTTATTGATGTGACCGTCCATGCCACTTTCCATACATTTGTCAATTTCTTCTTTCATAACATGTGCAGTCATGGCAACAATTGGAACCTGAGCGTAGGAGCTACCATTGTTTCGAATCTCTTTTGTGGTACTATGTCCATCCATAATAGGCATCATAACATCCATGAAAACAAGGTCAAATTCAGATTCTTCTAGCTTTTTCAGGGCCTCTATGCCATTTTCTGCTAAAACAGGATAAATGCCAAAATTATTCAGCATACCCTTAGCGACTTCTTGATTTAGTTCATTATCTTCGCAAATAAGCACACGAGCATTAGGGAAAGAGGCATAATGCTTAACGTTATTTTCATGTTCCTCCTTGTTACTAAGAGCCTTCAAAAGTTCGGTTGGGACAAAGGTTTTACTAATAACTTTTGCTTTGCCTAGTTCCAATTCGTGAAGAGTATTGGATTGCTTAGAATGCGACAAGGCTAAAACTAAAGAGGAGTAATGCGGGCTATCGATTATTTTTTGTACATAATTATCTGTCAGGTCATAAATGGAATCGAAAAGAACAATACCATAAAATGTGTCTGTTGTAAGAAGCTCATATGCCTCTTTAACGTAGGGAACACACACAGTAGAATAACCGGCTAAATTCAGAATAAGCTCAGTATAGCTACGTGCTTGCGAGGGCTTATGTACAAGTAAAACTTTTTTATTTTGAGAAATATTGTAAGTCGTAAGGTTTTCTTTAAAGGTCTTACAGCCTTCTGCCTTGGGTAAGGTTATTTTAACAGTAAAGGTAGAGCCAACATTTTCTTTACTTTCTACAAGGAGAGTGGCTCCCATTAAGGAAATTAACTGCTTGGTGATGGGCATACCAAGACCAGTACCTGCGCCAACAGCTTTTCCAATGCTGTGGAATTGTTCAAAGGGATTATAGAGCCTTTGAACCTGTGCTGGTGACATGCCTAGTCCAGAATCGGATACTGTAAACACGAGAGTAGCGTCCGCCTTCGTTTCCTCTAATAGCGCAACATTGAGGGAAACATATCCCTCCATGGTATATTTTGCTGCATTGTCCAAAAGGTTTTTTAATATCTGCCATATCCTGGACTTATCACCAATTAAGGTGTAGGGAATATCAGGGTTTATAGTAACAGATAAATCAATTGGCTTTGCTCCAATTTTTTCTTCAGCAATGATTAGAGCGTTGGAGATAACCTCTTCAAGTGAAAAGGCATCACAAGTTAAATCTAGCTTTTCAGCTTCTATCTTTGAAAAATCTAAAATGTCATTGATAATTTGTAGCAAGTAAATCGAAGATTTATTAATTTTTTCAAAGTATTCAACACTGCTATCGGATTGAAACCGTTTTGAGGCTAATTCAGATAAGCCGATAATTGCATTCATAGGGGTTCTAATTTCATGGCTCATATTCATTAAAAAGCGACTTTTTAATTGGTTAGCTTCTTTTTCACTAAGAGCAGCATTCTCCAGCATTTGGCTACGTGCAACCTCTTGACTGTTATCAACGATGGCGGCAACTACGCAAATTTGATTATTATAGGATACATGGCTTGCACTAATAAGAGCATCAAATATTCGACCTTTTTTGGTGCTTGCTAGTAAATCAAAGGACAGTGGTTCGTCAGAAGACATTACGAGGTCAAACTTTTCTTGCATGAGCTGATCAATAGTCAAGGTGTCAGTAGGGCGTGTCATATGTAGATTAGCGATATTCATGCCAATTATTTCATTCTTATCAGAAAAGTCAAACATCTGTGCACCTGCGGAATTGCAATAGAAAATTAATTTCGTTACCGGGTGGCATAATATGATTGCTACAGGGGTAAGGTCAATAATTTTTTGGAATTCATCATGTGCATATTGAAGCTGCTGCTCTTTTTGAAGAAGCTTTCTATTCCTGCCTCTTACAACGAAGTGGAAAGTAGAACCAGAAATCAGTGTCATAATAAGGATAACAATAGCAAGTATGGTTACATAATATGCCTTTGGATTTGTATCGCGAAGTGATAAAGGAATATTAGTAATAACAGCACCTTCCGGCAAGCTTTTTACGGAAAGATTCCATTTCTTTAGAGCTTGATAATCAAAATGCCAAAAAGTTGCATTATCTCTAGGCGTAGTTGAAATCTGGGAGACCTCTGTTCCGTTAAAGTATTCAATAACCATACCTACAACCGTCTCTGCTTGAAAACTTGCAAGATCTAGACAGCCACCAATATCTCCGTACCCATGGCACGGACCAAAAAGAGTGAAAACTGGCCTATCCACAATTTCATTTAGGATAGGGTAAAATACAGATTGCGCAATATAGGTGTTTTCCTTGTCTAGGTAATAGGCACCAGTTAAAATTAGAGTCTTTTCAGGTAAATCTGCTAATGTCTCTAATAAATCATCAGAAATCATATTTTCATTGTAAATAAAATTTATGTGGTCAGAAAATTCTTCGGCCTGTTTTGCAATGTTATTACGCCATAAAAGTCCAATGGGGGTATATTCATTTAAAACAAAAATCTGCTGGGTGTCTGGGAAGAGGTGAAGCATTTCTTCAATGGTTTCTTTGGCATAAATATGTTCATATGTACCTGTGATTTTATCATTTGGTATTGTAAGGCTTACATCAAAGTTAGTATTCTCAATACCACAGAAAAAAACAGGCTTGCTATTAAATAAAAATTGATAATTACTTTGCACAAAGTCAAGGGCATACTTATCAGCAGTTATTATTGCATCAAACTCGGTATTAAGTAGAATGGCGCGTGCAGATCTTATAGCAATTTTATCTCTTAAATCAGAATCCAAAATTCGTCGTCCATTTAGGGCAATCGTAGAAACCGTGATAGAATCATTACTTTCTAAGGCGCTTTTAATGGTATCGACAATCTCCTTTTCCCATGAAGCTTCAGAGGAGTAAGAAGTAATGACAAGGACATTCTTCATATCACCATGCTTCATAAAGCTTCCGTTTTTAATCGCATCAAAGCTACCATCAGCCTTCATATCATTAAGAGTCTTTTTTAATTCAGGAACCAAGTCAGCATACTTTTCATTTAGATAGGGGTAAACATAACGCTGGTCAACAATACCACATTTTTTTAGAGTGTTGGGAACGACCACTTCGCCAGTAGTTGTGCGGGTGGTAATGGCAATATCACATTCTCCGTTTTGTAAAGCGTTTATAAGCATCGGCCAGTTTTCATATCTTAAATGATCTGTAACTGTAGAGGGTATATTATTTTCAATATAATACTTTTGAAAGAGAGTACCTACTCGAAGTCCACTTAAATCATCCCAGCTATCTAGTTCATAGGATTTATCTGAAAGCGAAAATGCTTCAAAATATACTTCGGAAATAGAAGAGTCCACCATGACAAGGCTGGGGTAGTTCTTTTCTAATCCAGCAGCTTGAACGAGAATACCATCTCGTTCACCAGAATTGGCACTAACAATGGCACTGGACATACCCATAACATCAAACTTCACATCATAGCCCATGCGCTTAAATGCTTGGTATAATATACGTTCGCCATCGATTTGATTGTCATAGGAAGCGGATAAAGTCAAACTTTTTGTGTCTGATAAAGATTGAACTGAGAGTTCTGCCGCCGATATATGTAAAGGCATAAGAATGAAAAATACTGTAAGAGCAAAAATGGTATAAATAATTTTTTTCATATGATTTACCTACGCTATTTTGATTATTTTATAAAAAAAGCAATTTATATTAGTATATCATTTTATTCATAGAAAAGAAATAGGAATTGTCGAAAAGACAAGATATACACGGAGATAGGAAAAGCTAGAGGATTTAAAAAAAGTGTGTTATACTGTTCAAAATAAGAGAAATTACATGTAACGGTTAACTACAATTGGGGGTAGGGAATAACATACATATGAGTGAAAAACTTAGTGAGAAATTTAGAAGGTACATACGGGAAACAAAGGAAATCATAGGGACGAGAGAATACCAAAGAGAGATGTTGGGGCAAAACATAAAAATAATGCGGCTTGTGTCACTAGCACTAGCCTTGATAACTTTTTTAACGAGCACTCTTAACATAGTGCAGCAGCGTTTTCCTATGTTTATAACAACATTTATATTTGCAATTATTTTTACCATAGGTTTTTTCTTAGGCTTCAATGAGAAAAATGGAAAATTGATGGCGATAGGTGCAAGTATATTAATAATTTTTATTTTTAGTTACTATACTTTGACTGGTGGAAATGATGGCTTTGCTATCTTATGGATTTTATTGGCACCAATGGGGGCTATGTTTATTTTAGGGTTAGGCTATGGCCTAAGAATGACCACTTACTTTCAAGTGTTTCTAATGCTCTTTTTTTGGACGCCACTAAAGATATATGTGGAAGACTACTATTCCTCAATGTTTTTGGTTCGCTTTCCGATACTTTATGCAGCTTCAGCGGTGATTTCGTTTGCTGCAATTACTGAATTAAATAAGATGAGTTTAAGAGAACAGATGCATAGAGCAGAGTTAGAACAGGCAGTAAAAGAGGAGAGAGAAAAAGTTTCAGCTCTTTCACTGCAGACGATTCTTTCTATCAGCAATGCAGTTGATGCAAAGGACAATTATACTCAGCAGCATTCTGCAAGAGTGGCGCAGTATGCCTGCATGATTGCAGGGAAGCTTAATTGGAAGGAAAATGAAATAGCGGACTTGCATACCATTGCCATGCTTCATGATATTGGAAAGATTGGAGTCAGCGACAATCTTTTGAAAAAACCAGGAAGCTTAACGGCTGGCGAATACGAAGAAATGAAAAGACATACCGCTATTGGTAGTGAAATTTTGAAGGATCTTTCTTTTGTAAAGAATATTGATAAAGGTGCAAGGTTTCATCACGAACGATATGATGGTACAGGATATCCGATGCAATTAAAGGGAGAAGAAATTCCCATAGAGGCTCGTATTATAGGAATTGCGGACGCTTTTGACGCTATGAATTCAAATAGGGTTTATAGAGAAAAATGTGATAATGACTATATTATTGAAGAATTAAATAAGGGGCGAATGAAGCAATTTGATCCCAATTTAGTAGATATTATAATAGAATTAATGAATGAAGGACAGTTAGAGTAATGAAACGGAAATACGAACATACAATATATGCAAGCTATATCGGTTATATTGTCCAAGCGATAATAAACAATTTTGCACCATTATTGTTTTTAACCTTTGCAAGTGATTACAATTTAACATTAGATAAGATAACGCTGATAACTACAGTGAATTTTTTGGTACAGCTTTGTGTAGATTTAGCATCTACCAAGGTAATTGATAAAATAGGATATCGCTATTCTATTATGATAGGCCATCTATGCGCTGGGCTAGGTCTAGTGGGTTTAGCTGTATTTCCATATTTATTTGGGAATGCATATATAGGAATTATGATTGCGGTTATTTTGTATGCCATTGGTGGTGGTGTAATAGAAGTGCTAATTAGTCCAATTGTAGAGGCGTGCCCTACTACGAAAAAGGATGCGGCCATGAGTCTGCTACATTCCTTTTATTGTTGGGGACATGTATTTGTGGTACTAGCATCGACACTTTTCTTTTCGCTATTTGGAGTGGCCAATTGGAAAATACTAGCCTGTATATGGGCGGTGGTACCCTTCGCCAATATGCTATATTTTTCGGTGGTGCCAATATTCTCCATTACAGAGGGACATGAAAAATTATCCTTTAAAAATATGATTAAGCAAAAAATATTTTGGATATTAATGCTTTTGATGGTATGTGCAGGAGCATCAGAGCAGGCTATGAGTCAGTGGGCATCAGCCTTTGCTGAGTCGGCATTAAAGGTGTCAAAAACAGTAGGAGATTTAGCGGGACCTTGTGCCTTTGCGTTATGCATGGGAGCAGCTAGGGCCATTTACGGAAAATATAGCGAAAAGATAGCTTTAAAGAAAATGATGGTGGGAAGCGCTCTGCTTTGCATTATCTGCTACCTTATAGCGGCATTCTCTAGAAATGCCATTTTAGGTTTAGTAGGGTGTGCAATTTGCGGATTCTCAGTGGGCATTTTCTGGCCAGGAACATTTAGCATAGCGGCACTTAAGCTACCAGGTGCAGGAACAGCCATGTATGCACTAATGGCGCTTGCTGGAGACCTGGGATGTTCAGGAGGGCCAACTGTAGTAGGTATGATAGCCAATGCAGTAGGAGGAAACTTAAAAGTAGGATTAGCGGTAGCATTAGCTTTTCCAATATTAATGCTAATCGGTTTGTCCGCAGTAAAACAAGAAAAAAGGAAAGAATAAAATGAAAATTAGTAAAATAGAAAAAAATAATGAAACAATAGCTGTTGTTGAAAGCAAAGAATATATTTTAACAGATGTACAAGCTGCCTTAGATTTAATTATGACAGTGCAATATGAAACCGGAACTAACAAAATAGCAATAAACAAAGAAGCAATTGTAGAAGAATTCTTTATTTTAAGCTCTGGACTAGCAGGAGAAGTGTTGCAAAAGTTCATTAACTATGATGTAAGGTTTGCAATCTATGGTGATTTCTCAAAATATACCAGTAAGCCTTTAAAAGATTTTATTTATGAATGTAATCACGGAAAGGATTTCTTCTTTGTTACAGATGAGAATGAAGCAACCGATAAGCTTTCTTTATAAAGAGTTAAATAAAATTGAATTATAAATAAGGAAAATGCGAATCCTATACTATCAAGTTAAAAACGGAGGTATAGTAGATGCAGTCAGCATGGAGCCATAATACAAAATTGCCGGAGTTTCCAAAGCTAGAAGGCGACATTCAAACGGATGTCCTTATTATAGGTGGAGGAATTGCCGGCATTTTATGTGCTTATTTTTTGCAGCAAGCAAACATTAATTATGTACTTGTGGAAAGCAAAACTATTTGCTCAGGAGTGACAAAAAATACAACTGCAAAAATAACGGCACAGCACGGATTAGTTTATGATAAATTTATAAAAGATATGGGAGCAGAGAAGGCAAAGCAATATTTGGATGTCAATCTTCAGGCGCTGGCTAAGTATCGGAGCTTATGCGAAAAAATTGATTGTGGGTTTGAGGAAAAAGATGCTTATGTATATTCCTTAGATAATCATCAAGTGATTGAAGATGAAGTTGCTGCTGCTCAAAAGCTTGGGATGAAAGCGTCCTTCGATAGACAAATAGAGTTACCCTTTTCGATTGCAGGAGCAATTAAATTTCCGAAGCAGGCACAATTTCAACCCTTAGATTTTATGAAAGGGATTGCAAAGGATTTAAACATTTATGAACATACCCATGTTACAGAAATGGTAGGAACAAAAGCAATTACGGACACGGGAAATATTCGTGCTAAGAAGGTGATTGTTGCTACCCACTTTCCCTTTATCAACAAACATGGAAGCTACTTTCTAAAACAATACCAGCATCGTTCCTATGTAATTGCCTTAGAGAATGCAGTAAAATTGAACGGAATGTATGTAGATGAGGCACAAAATGGCCTATCTTTTCGAAATGCTTCTGACCTACTACTTATTGGTGGTGGTGACCATAGAACAGGGAAAAAGGGTGGAAATTGGGCTGAGCTAGAGGAATTTGCAAAGAATTATTATCCAGAGGGAAAAAGAAAGTTTTATTGGTCTACACAAGACTGTATGTCTCTGGATGCCATTCCCTACATTGGCAATTATTCAAAAAATACGCCTAATTTATATGTCTGTACAGGCTTCAATAAATGGGGAATAACTTCAGCTATGGTGTCAGCGATGATCTTATCCGATTTAGTGCAGGAGAAAGAAAATGAGTTTGCCCAAGTGTTTTCCCCTTCACGAAGTATATTAAAGCCACAACTTGCAGCCAATGCATTGGAAGCTACCATAAATCTTTTCACACCAACAAAAAAAGATGCCCCCATTTGGGCTGCGCCTTAAAATGGAATCCAACAGAACACTCCTGGGATTGCCCTTGCCATGGCTCTCGTTTTTCAGATAGAGGAATCCTACTCGATAACCCTGCAAACGGAAATCTAAAAGAATAAGAATTAACTTCGCAGAGATGGGCAAACAATGGTATAATGGTATAAATGTAAAAATGTACAGTATTGCTTTTTGATAAATTAATTACAGACAGTTAAGAAAGAGGACAAATGGATAACCAAAATAAGGAACAAAAAGAGCATAAACGACGCGTAAGGTATAGCGGAACACATCCAAAGACATTTAAGGAAAAGTACAAAGAGCATCAGCCAGAAAAATATCCGGAGACCATGGAAAGGGTGATTCAAAAGGGTAGTACACCTGCGGGAATGCATATTTCTATCTGTGTAAAGGAAATTCTTGACTTTCTACAGATTAAGCCAGGACAAACTGGTTTGGATGCCACACTTGGCTATGGTGGACATACCAAGGAAATGCTAAAATGTCTAGAAGCAAAGGGGCAAATGTATGCCTTGGATGTAGATCCAATTGAAATTGTTAAGACCAAAAAGCGATTAGAGGATTTTGGCTTTGGGCCAGAAATACTCACGATTAAGCAACTTAACTTTGCCAAGGTAGCACAGCTAGCAGAGGAAGCTCCTAAATTTAACTTTGCGTTAGCCGACTTAGGAGTATCTTCGATGCAAATTGATAATCCGGATCGTGGTTTTTCCTATAAAGTTGAAGGTCCCTTGGATTTAAGATTAAATCCCGAAAAGGGAGTGTCGGCCGCGGAGCGTCTAAAAGAGGTAACCAAGGACGAGCTTAGGGGTATGCTGATGGAAAATGCAGACGAACCATATGCAGAAGAAATTGCTAGAGCAGTAACCTTGGCGATTAGAAAAGGTGCAGAGGTTTCAACTACATCACAATTGCAAAAGATCATTGCCGATACTTTGTCGTTTCTTCCAGCCAAGGAAAGAACAGAGACAATAAAGAAATCTTGCCAAAGAACCTTCCAGGCTCTTCGAATTGATGTAAATAGTGAATTTGAAGTATTGGAACAATTTTTGGAGGACTTGCCCAAGGTTATGGATACGGATGGTCGTATTGCCATTTTAACCTTCCATTCGGGAGAGGATAGACTTGTTAAGAAGTCCTTCCAGCAGCTCTTAAAGGATGGTATTTATAAGGAAGTATCCAAGGATGTAATTAGACCTTCAGCAGAAGAATGTGCCCAAAATCCTAGAGCACGTTCTACAAAAATGCGCTGGGCAATTAAGGCATAGTGGAAACAATAAAGGAAAATGAGATTATAATGATAGAACAAAACGATTTTAATTTTAGTCAAGAATATCTGTCTGAACCGATAGTAGATGCCTTAAAATCCTTAGAGTATCAGTCACCTACTAAAATACAGCAGAGAGCGATTCCCCTGATCTTACAGGGGGGGAATTTAGTAGCCAGATCAAAAACAGGAACGGGAAAAACGGCTGCCTTTGCGATTCCTATTTGTGAGAAGGTGCAGTGGGAGGAAAACCTACCACAGGCATTAGTTCTTGAACCAAGCAGAGAGCTGGCGGTGCAAGTAAGCGATGAAATCTTTCGTATCGGAAGAAAAAAACGTCTCAAGGTACCTGCGGTATTTGGAGGCTTTCCGATTGATAAGCAAATTCAAACCTTAAGGCAAAAGTCTCACATTGTTGTAGGAACACCTGGACGTGTCATGGATTTACTTAGGCGCGATAGTATAAAGCTTAGTAAAATAAAATACTTGGTAATTGATGAAGCTGATTTAATGCTGGACATGGGGTTTTTAGAGGATGTAAAGCATATTATTTCTGACTTACCTCAGGATACGGTTCTCCTTCTATTTTCAGCAACCCTAGAAGAAAAGGTTCAAGGACTGATTGAAGAATATATGAGTGATTGTACCTATATCGTAGAAGAGGATGAGGATAAAGAAAAGA
>JAVBUZ010000157.1:0-7743 GCA_031554725.1 Lachnospiraceae bacterium
GCATTGAATCTTAGAAGATAATCTGCTATGATAAAGGCAACGAGATTTTTAAGACAAAATAGTAACAGGAGTCATATGAAAGAAAAAAGATTGTATTTGTTCGCATTTCTAATTCCATTATTTGTCATGTTAGGGATATGCATAGCAAATGGAGTGTATCCATTTGGAGAAAATAGCTTTATGCATTGTGATATGTATCATCAGTATGTGCCCTTCCTAATAGAGCTATGGAGAAAGCTTCATAGTGGGGAGAGTCTATCCTATGCATGGAATTTGGGAATAGGGGCTGACTTTACCACTATTTATGGATATTATTTAGCAACACCAAGCAACTGGTTGGTGTATTTTTGGCCGAAAGATTTAATTATAGAATTTATGACCATGATGATTGTGATAAAAATTGCATTATGTGGTCTTACCTTTAGCTATTATTTAAAGGAAAAGTTTCAAACGACATCGCCCATAATTCTAGGGTTTAGCACCTTATATGCTCTTTCAGGATTTATTGCGGCCTACAACTGGAACCATATGTGGATGGATGTTATTTGGCTGACTCCGCTTGTTATATTAGGACTTGAAAAGCTGATAAAGGAGAAAAATGGTACTTTATATTGTATCAGTCTTACTGCCTCTATTTTTACAAACTATTATTTATCCATTATGCTTTGCCTCTTTTTGGTGCTTTATTTTGCGGTACTCCTTTTTACAAACGGACTAAAATGGAAAGAAAAAATAAGAGCAATTGGAAACTTTTCTCTTTATTCCCTACTTGCAGGTGGAATGTCTAGTGTTCTCTTAGTGCCAGTATTATTTGCTATGCATAATACTGAGTTTAGCGATATTAGTTTCCCTAAGACCTTGGAGTTCTATTTTAACGGACTAGAGATGGTTGCAAGACACTTTGTAACAGTACCAAAGGAAATTGGGCTAGACCATTGGCCAAATATTTACTGTGGCGTTATGATGTTTTTCTTAATACCCATGTATTTATTCTGCGGGAAAATTCCTCTTAAACAAAGAATAACTAAGGTTCTATTGGCGGCATTTATGCTTCTTAGCTTTGCAACCAATATGCTAAATTTTATTTGGCATGGCTTAAATTATCCAGATAGTCTTCCCGCAAGACAGTCCTTTCTTTATATCTTCCTTCTTTTAACGATGGGATTTGAGGCAATATACCATATCAAGGCTTGGAAAAAGCTTTGGATGATTGTTTCTGGAATTGTTGCAGTAGGAATTTTAGCAGCCTGTGGTATTTTTGTTACCTCGGATGGTTTTACGGTAGCAGTATGTGCATTTACTTGGGCTTTCCTTGGTTTTTATGTTGCCATATACTTTTCAGACATGATAAAAAAGGATTTACACAAGATATGTTTATGGGTTGCAGTGGCAATTATGATTGTAGAAGGCACCTTCAATATGTACGAGACAAGTGTTGGTGTGGTGCAAAGAAATTATTATAAAACAAAGTGGAACAACTATGAGGTGCTGTTAGAAAATACAAAGGACGACAATCAGCTATATCGCTATGAAAGCTATTGTGCGATGACAAAGAATGATGGTGCCATAGCTGGTTATAAGGGAGTTTCTATTTTCTCATCCACAACCAATAGCCGTGTGGCAGATTTTTATGATGAAACGGGTATGCAGGGTTCTAAGGTTTCCTATTTTTCAGATGGAATAACACCTTTTAGTAGTGCATTTTTGGCAGTGAAATATACCTTTTCGGAGGAGGAAGAGGATTCGGATTTTTATGAAGAGATAGATAAAAGTGGCGACATGTACCTATACGAGAATAAGTACAGTCTTCCAATCGGCTTTTGCCTAGACTCCGTTCTCACTAAGCAATTAGAAGAGGCCATAAAAGATGGTGGCTCAAATGGAATAAAGTTACAAACGGATTTGGCGTTCCTACTTGGTGCAAATGAGCATTTATTTGCAGTAGAAGGAAGAACGAAAGAAGATAATGCCATAACGCTAACCCAAGAAGGTCACTATTATGCCTATATCGTGGGTGATCCAGGCGAAACGGTGGTAATGAGTTATGGTGAAGAAACAAGAACATATGACGATTTAAAAAAGAACTGCATTATTGATATTGGCAAACAAGAAGACGGTGTGACACTTTCTTTTGAGCCAGAGGAAGAGGATAAGAGTTTAAATATTTATCTTTATCGAATGAATGCGTCTGTTTTAGAAGATGTTATTAATAAAATGAACGAGACACCATTTATAACCCAGGAAAATAGGGATGGATATCTGAAAGGAACAGTTTCTATGAAGGAAGACGGTAATTTGTTCTTTTCCATACCTTATGAAAAGGGGTGGAAAATTACTGTGGATGGTCAAGGAGTAGAACCTGCAATTTTTGCAGACACCTTTATTATGTTACCGTTAGAGGCGGGAGAACACTCTATCATTATGGAATATCATCCGTTAAAGGCAGCAGTAGCAGTAGGAATGACAGGTATAAGCGTGCTGTTTTTTACGCTTTTAACTTATAAAAAAAGAAAATCTAGTAACCCCGTAATTGAACAAGAAAAAAAGGAAAGTGAGGTACAAGATGAGTAACATTATCGTAGGACAGTCAGGTGGTCCCACCGCAGTAATTAATGCTTCTGTAGCTGGCGTATATAAGGCAGCAAAAAAGGCAGGAGTGTCAAAGGTTTATGGAATGGTCTGCGGAATCCAAGGTTTTTTAGAGGATAGACTTTTAGATTTAGATGAATATTTAGCAGCCAGCGAGGGTGTAGAGCTTTTAAAAAGAACACCAGCCGCTTTCTTAGGCTCTTGTAGGTTTAAGATGCCTAAAATAGAAGGAAATGAAGAGGTTTACGAAAGAGTTTTTGAAAGAATGCAGCAGCATGACATTAGCGTTCTTATATATATTGGTGGTAACGATTCTATGGATACGATAAAAATGCTTTCTGACTATGCGAGTCAACATGGAAAATCAGAAAAGTTTATTGGTGTTCCAAAGACGATTGATAATGACCTTCCTATTACAGATCACTGTCCAGGATATGGCTCAGCGGCAAAATACATTGCCACTTCTTTAAAGGAAATTATTAGAGACAATGCAGTTTATGGCGACTATAGAACGGCGGTACTTATTGTAGAAATTATGGGACGTCATGCAGGCTGGCTGACAGCGGCAGCAGCACTTGCCAAGGATGATAACTGTGAGGGCGTAGATGCTATTTACTTACCAGAGACCGTTTTTGATGTAAACCAATTTCTGGAGAAGGTAAAGAGTCTTGCTAGTCAAAAGAAATCGATTGTTATAGCAGTATCAGAGGGCGTGAAGCTTGCGGATGGAAGTTTTGTTTGCGAGCTAGGCGGTGGAAGTGATGCTTTAGATGCCTTTGGTCATAAGCAGTTAAGCGGTTGTGGTGTTTTACTAGCTAACATTGTAAATGAAAAATTAGGTTTTAAGGCAAGAGCAATCGAATTTTCTACGCTACAACGTGCAGCAACCCATATAGCTTCTTTAACAGATATCGACGAAGCCTTTATGGCAGGAGAGGCAGCAGTAGAGGCAGCTCTTTTAGGTAAAACAGGAATGATGGTAACCTTAGATAGAAAAGAAGGAAGTGCATACGAGTGTGGTACTTCTATATATGATATCCATGAAATTGCAAATGTTGAACGAACAGTTCCCAAACAGTGGGTTACAGAAGATGGCTGCAACTTAACAGAGGATTTTGTAGCATATGCGAGACCTTTAATTATGGGAGAACTTTTACCAATTTACGAAAATGGAACACCAAAGCATTTAGTAAGAAAGTAGTCTTCGAAAAATTACGAAAAAAGCGCTTGACATTTTGTCAGGCGTTTTGTATGATAATTAAAGAAAACGTTTTCCGATAAAAAAGGAGTATGTGTATGGTTTCTATAAAAGATGTAGCAAAACACGCAGGTGTAGCCATATCCACGGTTTCTAAGGTTTTGAATAATTATCCTAATGTAAGCGAGGATACGAAAGCAAGGGTGAATGCTTCTATTAAGGAGCTTGGCTTTATACCCAACACTATCGCCGCAGCGTTATCCTCTAAGCAATCAGGGCGTGTAGCCCTTCTCATTAATCTAGGAACAAAGACTCAAGCGATTGATGAGATTGATATGCAGTATTTAGCAGGAGCAATACCCAAAACCAAGGAGCTTAATTTGGATGTGATTACTGTATTTTTTTCAATGATTCAAGAAAAAAGTGTAGATGAGATAATTACATATTTTAAAGCGCAGAACATTACCGGCATTATCGTATATGGCATGAGTAAGGAAGATAAGATTTTGCATCAGCTAATCGCAAAGCAGGTTTTTAAAATGGTGCTTGTCGATGTGCCAATGGTGAATGCGTCCACCTCAACGGTTTGGATAAATCACGAAAGGGCTCAATATGATGTAGCAAAAAGAACCATTATAGATAATAACTGCAAGCGCGTTTTATATATTGCAGGAAAGAAGAATGGTTATGTTACGGACGAGCGTTTAAAGGGAATTCGTAAGCTTGCGGAAGAAATGAATCTTCAACTGATGATTCGAAACGGCGAGTTTAGTGAGTTAGAAGCAAGAAATATTACTTTCAAATTTGCGAAAAATAAGGATGTTGTAGTATGTGCATCAGACTTAATGGCAATTGGTGCGATGAAGGCACTAACAGAAATGGACATTTTCCGCCCAGTCTGCGGTTTTGATGGCTTGATGTTAATGGGATATGTAGGAAAACAGATGAATACCATTAAACAAAATTTCAGAGAGATATCGGCAGAGGCAGTGGAAGAACTTAGTGGCCTGATGAAAGGCGAAAAAGGGCGGGAGGTAATACTACCGCATAGCATAGAAAGATTAAAATACCTGGATATTATTTATTAAAGAAGGATGGGAGACAGTAACATGAATTTAGAAATGAAACTAGAAAAGGTAGTAAAAGAAACTTGGGGAAAAAGTATTAGCGAGAGTTCGAATAGTGAGCTTTATACTTGCTTGCTTAAACTTACAAAGGAGTTAATCGGTGAAGGAAAAGAAATTACAGGCGAAAAGAAGGTCTACTACATTTCGGCAGAATTTCTAATAGGTAAGCTATTATCTAACAATCTTATTAACCTTGGGGTTAGAGACGAGCTTTCTGATATCTTAGCTGTATATCAGAAATCCCTAGCAGAAATTGAGGAGCTAGAGCCAGAACCATCTTTAGGAAATGGTGGCCTTGGACGTTTGGCAGCTTGCTTCTTGGATTCCATTGCAACTTTAGGGCTTCCGGGAGATGGCATTGGTTTAAATTACCATTTTGGACTATTTAAGCAAGTATTTACTAATAAGCTACAGGACGCTCAGCGAAATGATTGGATTGAAACACAGAGCTGGTTAAATAAGACGGATACTACCTTTGATATTCAATTTGGCGATAGAGTAGTAACCTCTAGATTATATGATATTGACGTGGTTGGCTATGATAATGGGGTAAACAAGCTTCACCTGTTTGACATTGAATCCGTGGACGAAAATATTGTTGAAGAAGGCATTGATTTTGATAAGGAAGATATAGAAAAAAATTTAACATTATTTTTATACCCCGATGATTCTGACGAAGCGGGAAATTTATTAAGAATTTACCAGCAATACTTTATGGTTAGTAGTGGTGCAAAGCTAATTATTCAGGAAATGAAGGAAAAAGGCTATGATCTGCATAAGATGAATGAGCATGCAGTCATTCAAATTAATGATACTCATCCTACCATGGTAATACCAGAGCTCATTCGTATTTTGACCAAGGAAGAAGGTTTTGGTGCTGCCGAGGCTATTGAAATTGTAAGCAAGACCTGTGCTTATACAAATCACACGATTTTAGCAGAAGCATTAGAAAAATGGCCTTTGGCATATTTGCAAAAGGTGGTTCCACAGCTTGTTCCTATTATTAAAGAATTAGACAAAATTGTGGCGGCAAAATATACAGACCCGAAGGTACAGATTATTGATAAAAACAATCGCGTACATATGGCTCATATTGATATCCATTTTGGTTTTTCTGTAAATGGAGTGGCGGCAATTCATACAGACATCTTAAAGGATACAGAATTAAATCATTTCTACAAGATTTATCCTGAGAAATTTAATAATAAGACCAATGGTATTACCTTCCGACGTTGGCTCATGTCTTGTAATAAAGAGCTAACAGCCTTTCTTGATAAAACGATAGGTGAAGGTTATAAAAAGGATGCAACGGAATTAGAAAAGCTATTAGCGTTTAAAGACGATATGGCGGTTCTTAATAAGATTGAAGAAATAAAGAGCGTTAAGAAAAAACAGCTTGCTGATTACATTGTAAAGGCAGAGGGAATTGAGATTGACCCTAATTCCATCTTTGATATTCAGATTAAGAGAATGCATGAATACAAACGTCAGCAGATGAATGCCCTATATATCATCCATAAATACTTGGAAATCAAAGCAGGTAAAAAGCCTGAAAGACCAATTACTTTCCTATTTGGTGCGAAAGCAGCACCAGCATATATTATTGCTCAGGACATCATTCATCTTTTGTTAGTGCTACAGGAAATTGTTAGCAAGGACCCAGCAGTTAGTCCATACATGAAAGTTGTTATGGTAGAAAACTATAATGTAAGCTATGCAGAAAGACTTATTCCAGCTTGTGATATTTCTGAACAGATTTCCTTAGCTTCTAAAGAAGCTTCCGGAACTGGCAATATGAAATTCATGCTAAACGGCGCAGTTACCCTTGGAACATCTGATGGTGCTAATGTGGAAATTCACGAATTAGTAGGTGATGATAATATTTATATCTTTGGTGAAGATGCAGAGCAGGTTATTACACATTATGAAAAAGCGGACTATGTATCTAAGAAATACTATGATAATAGTGCTGTAATTAAAGAAGCAGTGGACTTCATTGTAGGAAAACAAGCAATGGCAGTAGGTAAAAAGAATAATCTTGAAAGATTGTACAAAGAACTACTAAACAAGGATTGGTTTATGACACTTCTAGACTTAGAAGAGTATATAGAAGAAAAGGATCACATGCTTGCTGACTATGAAGACAGAACCAAATGGAAGAAAATGATGCTTGTAAATATGGCAAAAGCAGGCTTCTTCTCTTCTGATAGAACGATTGAAGAATACAATAGAGATATTTGGAAATTGAATTAGGCAAAAGGATGGCAGTAAAAAAGACCTGTGAAATCACAGGTCTTTTAGCTTGCTTAAATTTGAATTGTGATAATAGGGGTCATAGGTTACGTCCTCTAAAAACCAGTCGGGTGGAAGGAAGGTTTCGGCGGCATCTTTGCTACCGAATTCGACTTCCGCCACAATAAGTGATGCTAGGGGCGCATCAAAAATATCTAGCTCGATGGTTAACGAATAATCTTCGGGTGGCTTTGGATAGCCTTCCATAAATTGTGGATTTGTTAAGGGAATTAAATAACGCTTCTTGGAAATAATGTTTCCATCAGCTTTTTCTCTTAGGTGGTAATAAGCTTCTTTGTTTAACGGTAAGTTATATTCTTGCCTTGCCATAAAGCCCTTGCCCTTATAGGTCAAATAATAGTCATCATTTTCTTTACGAACACGTAGCACTGGATCAGTGTTTAAATATGCTTGCTCTATATGATGAAAAGGATAGGCTTCCAGATTTGCAGGAAGCTCTTTTATTGTAAATTTACGTTCAATCTCCATAACAAGTAAATCTCCTTATGCATGTACTTTCACTAAAATAATGTATCA
>JAVBUZ010000222.1:0-6563 GCA_031554725.1 Lachnospiraceae bacterium
TAAACGATTGACAGAGGACTATTATAGAGATTTGATTGTTATATCATATAATGAAATAGAGTCAAATGTAGAATTACAATCAGTAGGAATGGTGACTGCATAATGATAATTAAAAAGTTTATTGGAAAAACAGAAGCAGAAGCAATTGAATTGGCAAAAAAAGAATTGGGTGCTGGCGTAGTAGTCATGAACGTTAAGAATGTAAAAAACAAAGGTTTATTTGCATTTTTAAAACCTCAAATGATAGAGGTAACGGTAGCATTAGAGGAGGAGACAGAACGTTTTTCTATCGCAAAGAAAGAGAACTCAACTCCAGTTATGGCAGCGATGACCGCAAACACGGAAAATATCGTAAGTGAAAAGAAAGCAGTAGTACACTCAGAAGAGAAGAAGGTAGAAGTAGGCGCCATTGAAGAAAAACTGGATAACTTACAGACGCTTTTAGTAAAGCAGCTTCAAAAACCAGAAGAATCGGCAAAAGAAGAAAAAAGTCTACCTAAGGAAAATGAGGTTCAAAAAGACGAAGAACTTGTTAAATTCATGAAGCTACTTTATAACATCATGCTAGAAAATGAAATTGACGAGAAATATATAAATCAGCTTATGGACGAAATTGAAAAGGTGCATAAACCAGGAATGCCGTTTGATTATGCCTTAGCCAATACTTATCAGAAAATGATATTGAAGTTTGGCAAGACCATCGATATTAATCCGGCCGAAAAGGGACCCAAGGTTGTCTTCTTTGTAGGTCCAACAGGTGTTGGTAAAACAACAACAATCGCTAAAATAGCATCAAAGTTTAGCGTAGACGATAAAAAGAAGGTTGCCCTATTAACCGCGGATACCTACCGTATTGCGGCGGCAGAACAGCTAAGGACTTATGCGAATATTTTAGAGGTGCCATTTAGAGTAATTTACACCATAGAAGAAATCGAACTTGCCTTAAGAGATTTTAAGGAATTTGATTATATCTTTGTAGATACAGCAGGACATTCTCACCAGAATAAAACCCAGAAAGATAACATGAGCGCGTTTATTCACTGTGTAGATGGTTTGGTAGAAAAAGAAGTGTTCTTAGTGTTAAGTGCGACAACCAAGTATAGGGACCTAATTAGTATTGCAGATGCATATAAAGAAATGACGGAGTATAAGCTTATTTTTACAAAATTAGATGAAACCACAGCATTTGGTAATATATTAAACTTAAAATTACACACAAATGCGCCGATATCCTATGTGACATGTGGACAAAACGTACCAGATGATATAGAAACATTTAATCCACAGAAAACAGTGAAGCAGTTACTTGGTGGAAGAAAGTAATAAGAATGAGGTATGTAGTATGGATCAGGCAGAACAGTTACGTAACATTATAAAAGCAAGTAGTCAGTCACGACCTGTTGCGAGGGTAATAACTGTAACCAGCGGAAAGGGCGGAGTTGGTAAGTCAAATACCGCAATCAATTTAGCAATTCAATTTAGAAAGCTAGGTCAAAAAGTAATTATCCTAGATGCCGATTTTGGGCTTGCAAATATTGAAATTATGTTTGGTGCAGTGCCTAAGCATAACTTATGTGATTTAATTTACCAAGGAAAAAATATAAAAGAAATTATTACTTGGGGGCCAATGGACGTTGGATTTATCTCAGGAGGTTCTGGGATTGCAGGAATGTCCAATTTAAGCCGTGATTATTTGACGTACATTATTCAAAATTTAGCAGAATTAGATGCAATAGCGGATATTATTATCGTAGATACAGGGGCTGGGATTTCTGATGCGGTTTTAGAATTTTTAGTTGCAAGTGGCGAGATACTATTAGTGACAACTCCAGAGCCTACGTCAATAACGGATTCTTATTCCTTGTTAAAAGCACTTAGTAGACATCCAAGATTCTCAGTCGAAACATCAGAGGTTAAAATGATTGCGAACCGAGTGGATAGAGATGAAGAGGGACCAGCACTATTTAATAAGTTAAATGCAGTAGTGGCAAGGTATCTTAAACTACCTATTTCTTATTTGGGCGCGATACCTCAGGATAGCCAGTTAAGTAAGGCGGTAATGCAACAGATGCCAGTATCTATGCAAAATCCCACCGCGAAATCTAGTTTAGCCTATGAGATGATTGCAGCAAAACTAATTAATAAAGATTTACCAGAAAGAAAAAGAGGAATGGCAGCGTTCTTTTCACATATTGTTACAGGAAAAAAAATGGGATAGGATGGAAAATATGTTATCAAAACTAGTAAGTGCTGGAAATAAGTTAGAATTACAGACAGTAGAACGTATCAAAGATGAACTGGGAGACATTAATAAAAAAATATATCAGAGTCAAATTTACGATATTATTTCAGATGATCGCTTGGAGATAACAATGCCAATGGAACAAACAAAGTTGATTTTGCTTCCAGTGGATGGAGAATATGATTTGGTTTTTTATACCTCGACAGGGGTCTATCAGTGCTTTGGTCGTATTATTGATAGATATAAAAGCAATAATGTATATATATTGGTGATAGAGCTTATCAGCAATTTGAGAAAATTTCAGCGTAGAGATTATTACCGATATAGCTGTGCTCTAGATATGCGTTCGAGACCACTTGAGGAAGAGGAAATTAAATCAGTAGAAAAAAAGGTGGAATACTATTTGACACCAGGGCTTCCATTAAAGAGAAGTGTAATCGTTGATATAAGTGGTGGTGGACTCAGGTTTATATCGAGTCAAAGATATGAGCCAGATAGTTTGGTTTACTGTACATACGACTTATCCATAAAAGGCCAGCGGAAAATGTATGAAATAGTTGGTAAGGTACTAAGTGTAAAGAAAATAGAAAATCGAGATGAATCATATGAACACCGTGTTCAATATTTAAATATGGATGTAGATGATCGAGAAGAAATTATCAAGTTTATTTTTGAAGAAGAACGAAAAAGTATACGAAAAGAACGAGGATAAGAGTTAATT
Source organism: Lachnospiraceae bacterium (assembly GCA_031554725.1). GTDB lineage: Bacteria > Bacillota > Clostridia > Lachnospirales > Lachnospiraceae > JAVBUZ01. The sequence goes on from JAVBUZ010000222.1 coordinate 2,964, forward strand.
ATCTGATTTCGGAAAAAATCGAGGTGTAATATGAAAAAAATTCTGTTAGTTGATGACTCTGCACTCATGAGAAGAGTGCTGTGTGATATAATCGAAAGTGATAATAGATTCCAAGTAGTAGACAGAGCAACCAATGGGATTGAAGCTTTTGATTTGCTTAGTAGAAATACATATGATGCGGTAGTTTTAGATGTAAACATGCCTAAGATGAATGGGCTGGAGCTTTTAAAGAAACTACAACAATATAAAATTTCTGCTCGTGTATTGATGGCTAGTACCGATACCAGAGAGGGCGCCAAAACTACAATTGATGCTTTAGAACTTGGTGCAATTGACTTTATACACAAGCCAGATAATGCGGTAGAATGTAGAACACAGGATTTTAAAGAGCGCCTTTTAGCAACGTTAGAAGTAGTCGTTGATGCGAATCCACCCACATTTCAAACCAAGGAAAGACAGCAATTAGAGTTAGCAACCACCCAAAAGATAGTTGATATCGTAAAAAGAAATCAACCATCAAGAACTGGGAAAAAGATAGTTGCGATTGCCAGCTCAACTGGTGGCCCTTCGGCACTTAGATCAGTAATTGAAAAATTACCAGCAAACTTAAATGCACCAGTGCTGATTGTACAGCATATGCCAGCAGGCTTCACAGCATCCTTGGCAGACAGGCTTAACGATCTTAGTGCTATAAATGTGAAAGAGGCAGAGGACAATGAAATACTGCAATCAGGTCATGTTTATATAGCAAAGGGTGGCAGTCATATGAAAGTAAGAACTGGGAGTGATGGAAGAGTATATATTACTTTTTCGGATGAACCAACCAGAGAAGGCGTAAGGCCTTGTGCGAATTATATGTATGAATCACTGTCTACGACAAAGTATGACGAAATACTATGTGTAGTTATGACTGGTATGGGAGCTGATGGAACAAAAGGAATTCAATTTTTAAAAGAACAGAAAAAAGTGCATGTTATTGCACAAAACCAGGAAACGTGTGCGGTATATGGGATGCCCAAAAGCATTGTAGGTGCGGGGCTTGCCGATCAAGTAGAGCCGTTAGAGCTAATTGCACAAGAGATAATTTTAAACGTGGGGGTAATGTAAAATGGACGTAAGCCAATACCTAGAGATTTTTCTTGACGAAACAAAGGAACACTTACAGAGCTTAAATACTCAGATATTAGCTTTGGAACAAGATCCAGAAAGTATGGATACTATTAATGAGATATTCAGAGCTGCGCACTCTTTAAAGGGAATGGCAGGAACAATGGGATACAAGAGAATGCAGAACTTGACCCATCATATGGAAAATGTTTTCTCGGAAGTTAGAAATGATAACATTAAAATCAATGCCGATATGATCGACATTTTGTTTCAGTGCTTAGATTCTTTGGAAGGATATTTAGCAAAAATATCAGAGTCCGCAGATGAAGGTACCAAAGACAACGAACATTTAATTAAGAGATTAAATGATATTCTAAATGGTGTAGGTAATGAAGCTGTAGCGTCTAATAGTGCTACAGGAAGCAAGACTTCCACTACCGAAGGCGGTGATGGCAAGAAATGGCTTTCTATCAAGCTCGACAGTTCCGAAGCAAAAGTAATTAGAACCGCATTTGAACAGGGAAAGAAAGTTTATGGTGTAACGGTAACAATCCAGCAAACCTGCCTTTTAAAAGCGGCAAGAGCTTTCTTAGTATATAAAGCATTAGAAGAATTAGGAGAAATCATTATATCAAATCCTTCAGCTCAGGATATTGAAGATGAACACTTTGATTTTGATTTTTCACTTGTTGTAATTAGTGATGCGTCAGTGGATAAAATAATTAATGCGGCTTTAAATGTATCTGAAGTGGAAAAAGCATTGGCAGACCTAATTGATTTATCAGATATGGAAGTAGAAGAAGAAACATCAAATGAAGTGGATGAACAGGAAGAAAATGATGCTGAAATACAAGTAGTACAGGAAGATGCGGTTGCTGTTAAATCTTCAGCGAAAGTTGAAAAGAAACCAGCTGCAGCGAAACCGGTAGTTAATCGTACAGTACGTGTAGACATTGAAAAGTTAGATGTTTTAATGAACCTAGTAAGTGAGTTAATTATTGCGAAAAACTCTTTGGTTGCAGCTTCAACTATTACTCAGGATCAGGAAAAAACAAATAAAGGTATGCAAGTTGGCTTCAATGAACAGATTGAATACTTAGGAAGTGTTACAACTAACTTACATGAATCTGTTATGAAGGTTCGAATGGTACCTATTGAAAGTGTTGTTAACAAGTTTCCACGTATGATTCGCGACTTATCCAAAAAATTGGACAAGCAAATGGATTTATATATGTCAGGTGAAGAAACAGAATTAGATCGTACTGTAGTAGATGAAATTGGCGATCCTTTGATGCACTTATTACGTAATGCAGCAGATCATGGGCTCGAGTCGTCACAACAGCGTGTACAAAGAGGCAAGCCAGCAAAGGGGTCTATTTGGTTAGATGCCTATCAGGACGGTAATAACGTAGTTATTGAAGTTAGAGATGATGGTAATGGAATTGATGTCAAGGCAGTAAAGAAAAAAGCAATTGAACGCGGAACCATTACAGAAGAACAGGGCGAAAACATGACAGATAAGGAAATTATCGACATGTTATTTTTACCAAGCTTTTCTACTGCAAAAGAGGTGTCGGACGTTTCAGGACGTGGTGTAGGCCTTGATGTTGTTAAGAGCAAAATCGAGTCCTTAAGTGGTGAAGTTGAAGTTAAGAGTAAACTAGGCGAAGGTAGTACATGGATTATCAGATTACCACTTACCTTGGCGATTATTCAAGCACTCATGGTTGTTATTGGTGAAGAAAAATATGCTATTTCACTGGGAACGATTCAGACCATTGAAGATGTAATGCCAGAAGACATTAAGCTAGTTCAGAATAAAGAAGTAATACATTTACGAGGAAGTGTAATTCCAATTATCCGTCTTACTGATGTTTTAGATACACCAAACCGCAAGGAAAATGATGGAAATATGACAGTAGTTATTGCGAAAAAAGGTGATAAGACAGCAGGTCTTGTAGTAGACGAACTGCTAGGACAGCAGGAAATCGTTATTAAGTCTATGGGCAAATACATTGACAACAAGTGCAAGCTAATTAGTGGCGCAACTATTTTAGGTGACGGTGAAGTTGCTCTAATCTTAGATGCAAATGCTCTAATTTAGTGTAGGGAGGGATAGAAAATGGAAGAACTTAGAGTTGCAAATGATAAAACACAATTTATTGTAATTAAGCTTGGGGCTGAGCAGTACGGAATTGATATTAAATACATAGATAATATTGTTCGTATGCAACATATAACTCGCGTGCCTAAAGTGCAAGCGTATGTAAAAGGTGTAATAAACCTACGTGGTGAAGTTATTCCGGTAATGAGCATACGTCTAAAAATGGGTTTAGCCGAGGATGTGGAAACTAAGGCAACAAGAATTATCATCCTTAAACTAGAACAATTTGGAACAATTGGAATCATTGTAGATGAAGTAAAGGAAGTAGTGACTTTAGATTCAAGTAAAATTGAAAAAGTAGCCTACGATAACAAAGAGGATAAGACCAA
>JAVBUZ010000201.1:0-11147 GCA_031554725.1 Lachnospiraceae bacterium
ATGGTCTGTATCCTTTAATGTTCCTAGCTGACCCTCTAATAAAACAATTTTACCTTCTTTGATGGCGTTATTCAAGTATGAAGATACATCACATACAAAAGGGGCCACCATATCTCTATAATCTCTCAATGTTTTGAGCAATTCTTTTGGATCTATAGGCTCTTTATGATATAAGTGTTGTAACAAAATATTCTTTGTTTCTAACACGCGATATACTTTTTCTTCTAATAGCTCATTGTCAAAAAGCTCACTTACCTGAAAACCAATTTTAGCATATTTATCTGAATAAAAAGGAGCAATGCCTGACTTTGTGGAACCAAAAGATTTTTTTCCTAATCTTTCTTCCTCACACTGATCAAATAGAATATGATATGGCATAACAATCTGCGCTCTATCTGATACTAAAATCTTAGGCAAGGGAACATTCTTTTCTACAATGTCCTGAATTTCACGAAACAAAATAGGAATATTTAAGGCTACCCCATTACCAATTACGTTAGTTGTATGGTTATAAAATACTCCAGATGGTAAGGTATGAAGTGCAAATTTACCATAGTTGTTTATGATTGTGTGTCCTGCATTGGCACCTCCCTGAAAACGTACGATAATGTCTGCTTTTTCTGCAAGCATATCTGTTATCTTGCCTTTACCTTCGTCACCCCAGTTTGCGCCTACTACTGCTTTTACCATTTTTGTTTCCTCCTTAATTTGATCAATATTGTTTAACTAAGAAACTTGATTGTCATTTCCCCTAGGCATACTTCCGCTTAGACAAAGCCCAAATATTATTGTATTAAAGATTTGAGGTAGTAATAACAAAAATGGCATTCCTTCGGGCAGCCACTCTCGTTTTTCTACACTGCCCCTCCGGAATTGTATTTTTGCTATTACACTCTACGAAGCAACTTAAGATAATGAAAATTTGCTACTTTATTCACTAGCAAAAAAACACCTTTGAAAGACAATTAACTTTCTTTATTTATGAATAGATTGAACAAATTAGGATGAAACAAATCTGCCTTTCTACCCAAAAGAAAAAAGGCGGGTGCAAAAACACCGCCTTTGGTTAGCTCTTACTTATAAAGTATACAGCCCTTAGTCTTATAAGTAAAATCAATATTAGTTATAAATGTTATAACTTTTTCTTATTATATTTAAGTGCCTGTATGTGTCGGTTGTTGTCGATTTTAACAGAAACCGAGAAAATCAAAGTAGAGCATATAAATCGCTGCCAAGTAAGAATGGCAATGTTACATAATTGGCTTTGATTGCTTTCATATTTGGGTGGGAGGGAAGCTTAGATTATCTATAGAAAACAAATATTTGGTGTGTTAAAATGGAAATATTAAAATAAGGTAACACATTTACATTATACACTATAAAGAATGAAATCGTCGAGAAACCTTTGTTGAAATACAGTATACTGAATAAGAAGGAAGTGATTGAGAGTCATGGATGATAATATAAAACTCATGCTTGATTATATTGACAGTAATATCACTGAAAAAATCAACATGGAAACACTCGCGGGTATTTCATTTTATTCCGCTATACAAGTTTATCGGAAGTTTATTGCAGAACTGAATACTACCCCGATGAACTATGTGAAAAGGCGCAAACTTTTTTTTGCTGCGAAAGATATTATCCGCGGCGATAAAAAAATCTCCGATATTGCATTCAAATATGGTTTTGAGTCGCACGATGTATTCATCAGAGTGTTCAAGCGTTTTTATGATATGACGCCAACTGAATTTTTCACAAAAAGCATGATGTTTAATGATTTTTATCGTCAAAATAGTTATTGTATATCGGAGTTTTCAATGCCTTCTTTACAAAACAATATTTGTAAAGGGAAAGAATCAATGGAAAATTGGGAGCAACACAAGGTTGACATTGTTACGTTAGAAGAAATTAAACTAATAGGCGTAAAACAGATCGTCGGAGAAGGCGAATTTGCCTTTGATGTATTTTATAATCAATACGACAGATATTTCAGAAACGCTCCAAACCGCAAATATCCTAAATCCACAAACGCAACTTATGCGGTTTCAATAATGCTAGGAAATGGGAAACATGATTATTTCGTAGGCGTAGAGGTTTCATCTTTTGATAATGTACCGACTGATGTCGAAACGTTAACCTTACCCGAAAAGATGTGCGCTGTTATCGGTTATGAGGGCGGTCTTGATTATCGAGATATAACTGATTATTTATATGATATATGGCTTGATAAGAGCGGTTACAATTCTGCATTAAATACGGAATATCCTTTTTGCACCATTGAATATTATTCTCCTAACAATGATTTTCCTTGTTATGAGGAGCGGATTTATATCCCGATTGAAGGAGGAAAAAAATAATGTATCCAACTTTAAAAACAGAAAGAGTGATTTTAAGGTCTTTTTGTAAAGATGATGCCAAAAATGTATTTGAATTAATCAATGCTTATAAGCAACAAAATAAAGGCGACCATTTTGCAGACATTAAAACCTTTGCCGACGCAATAAGAATAAATGACGAAACAATAAAAAACGACAACGAATTTATGATTATTGAAAAAGAAACATTAAATCCTATTGGATGGGCAGTGTGCGATAAAGCGCTTGGTTATAAAATATACAAAAGAACTTTTATTCATGTATGGATACGGAATGAATACCGCCATATAGGATTAGGACGTGAGATATTAGAAAAGTTAATGAATTTTTGTTTTTACGGCATACAAACGGAGAATGTTGTAACAAACGTTAAAAACATCGAAAAAAAAGCATCTCAATTAATGCAGAACTTAGGTTTTGAAATATACAATCATTTTCCGAAAACAACGATCTATAACGATGATACCACTATTCAATTTAAAATATCTAAAGAGAATTATATAAAACAACCATACGCTTTTATAGATACGTATAATTATGAATTACCGAAAAAGCTGACAAGTCCTTATAATTATAATAATCCTATTAGAAAAATAGATTCAATAAATTATATAAAAGAACCTACGGGATATTTGTGCGGACAATCTGTTATTGCTATGCTTGCGAATGTCTCGGTAGACGAAATCATATCTGTTATGGAACACGATAAAGGTGCAGGAATACCGATGATGAAAGAAACTCTCAAGTATTACGGATTAAAAACCGCAACAAAAACGAGGGTGAAATATATAGAGGGAGCGTTTTTGCCGGAATGTTGCATATTAAGCGTACAGTTATCGGGTTACGGCCATTGGTCGCTATATTACAAAGGAAAGTTCTACGATCCGGAATTTGGCATTTTAAATGAATTGCCGATAAATGCAACGTTGGTTTCTTATTGGGAAATTATTGTTTAATATGCGAATACTATAAGCATTTTCTAACTGGTGACTAGAAAAACTTGAAAATACGATTATAGAAATTTGTTACCTACAATACCCAAACTATATATAATGAACTTTTTAATGGCATGTGATGTTTTCATCACATGCCATTATTTTAAAATACTTATCCTTATTTGACTTATTCATAAAATCTACAGTTGCATACAAACGGCGGTCAAGCAAGGATGGCAATGTTACATAATTTGCTTTGATTGCTTTCATATTGGGTAGGGAGGGAAGCTTAGATTATCTATAGAAAACAAATATTTGGTGTGTTAAAATGGAAATATTAAAATAACATAACACATTTATATTAGGAGGAGTAACAGATGGATGAAATATTACATACAAAACTTGACGATGTATCTCGCAAACATTTAAATGGACATGAAAGCTATGAACATTATAAGCGTGTAATAGTTCCGAGGAGAGATAACGGTCAGTGTGCAGTATACTTATATGAAATACCCCCAAAAAAATCAGCTTGTCCATATCATCATCATACCAAAAATGAAGAGTGCTTTTATATTATACAAGGTAGTGGTGTCCTTAAAACTCCAACAGGGGAAAAGATGGTTTCTATTGGGGATTTTTTATTTTTTCCCGCAAATGAAAATGGTGCTCACAAATTAACAAATACATCTGAAACAGAAATGCTCATTTATTTAGATTTTGATACGCATAATGCTATTGATGTTGCTTTCTATCCTGATTCAAACAAAATTGGTGTTTGGGGTAAGGGGATAGATCAGCTATATAAAATACATGAGCAAGTAAGTTATTATGATGGCGAATAATTGTATGTTATAGAAATTTCTTACGCTTCAATACCCAAACTATATATAATGAACTTTTTAATGGCATGTGATGTTTTCATCACATGCCATTATTTTAAAAGATTTATCCTTATTTGACTTATTCATAAAATCTTCCGTTTGTTTTGTCTCTTTGCCTTTTATTATTTTGAGCCCATAAATTTATTTCACTTTTATGAGTGACTGTAGCAAACCGTTGGTACTTAAGTCTGGTACTTTCAGACTTTATGTACCACTACGGTTTGGTCCAAGCGCAAGCGTGTCACGAATGAAAGTCGAAATTAAATTTATGGGCCTATACTCAATCAACACAAAGTTACAAATCAACTGAACTTTTTACTCCTTACCATCCCAACAATAAGTACAAAGCTTGCACTTATCAATACCCACAGATGCAATCATATCATCTAATCTATGATATCTGAGTGATGTAAAGTTAAGCTGCTTGCAGATTCTATCAATCATTTCTTTATACTCTGGTGTTTCAGGATTGGTATATGCTGAAACATCCACCTGTCTGCCTTCTTGCTCAATTTCCTTTAAAATTCTTCTAGTGATTAAATCCATTTCAGAGGTTGAGCGTGAGAAGTTCAAATACTTACAGCCAAAAAGTAGTGGTGGGCATGCCGGTCTAATATGTACTTCTTTTGCACCACTTTGGTATAAAAACTCTGTTGTTTCACTAAGCTGTGTACCTCTAACAATGGAATCATCAATTAATAATAGACTTTTATCTTTAATTAAGTCTTCTACAGGAATCAATTTCATCTTGGCAATTAGGTTTCTTTGCGTTTGTATGGTAGGCATAAAGGAACGAGGCCAAGTTGGTGTGTATTTGATAAATGGTCTTGAAAATGGAATTCCAGAACGATTGGAATATCCAATCGCATGTGCTGTACCTGAGTCTGGTACACCGGCTACAATGTCTGGCTTTACATCATCTCTTTCTGCTAAAAGCGCACCACAGTTGTAGCGCATCTGCTCTACACTAATCCCTTCGTAAGAAGAGGATGGATAACCATAATACACCCAAAGAAAGGTACAAATTTTCATATCCGTTCCTGGTTTTACTAAGGTTTGTACTCCTTCTGGAGTGATAACAACAATTTCGCCAGGTCCTAGTTCTCTTTCTGGTGAATATCCTAAATTTAAGTAAGCAAAGCTTTCAAAACATACGCAACAAGCATCTTCCTTCTTGCCTATTGCTACAGGGGTTCTTCCCATCTTATCTCTTGCTGCATAAATACCCTTTGGAGTCATAATCAGCATGGTCATTGAGCCTTCGATAACCTCCTGGGCATGCTGGATACCCTCCACAAGATTTTCTCTTTGATTAATAATAGCTGCAACAAGCTCTGTGGCATTGATATCTCCACCACTCATTTCTAAAAAATGAGAATGGCCTTGCTTAAAAATCTGCTGAACAATTGTATCCATATTATTGATTTTTCCAACTGTGGCAATCGCATAGGTTCCATGATGAGAACGCACAATTAATGGCTGTGGTTCATAGTCTGAAATACAACCTAAGCCTATATTTCCAGTCATTTCATTAACATCTTTATCAAATTTTGTTCGAAAAGGTGCATTTTCAATATTATGAATTGCTCTGTCATATCCCTTTTCTTTATTGTAGACTGCCATTCCTGCACGCCTTGTACCTAAATGTGAATGATAATCTGTTCCAAAAAATAAATCAAATACGCAGTCATCCTTCGCTGCGACACCAAAAAATCCACCCATTCTTATTTTTTCCTTTCATTACATGGGAAGAAGCCCCTATGGGCTTCTTCCGTGTGAGACATAGATTTTCTAAGACAGCGTCCTTCGACATCTTAGAAAATCTTCTCACACTGTTATTTCAGCTTTTACGCCAAGTAATTCTTTATTTGCATTTAATATAGGGGTAATAACATTTGCTAAGAATGCCTCTACCTGCTCCTTGGAGCGCCCTACATACTTGGATGGATCCATTGTTTTTTCAAGCTCTTCTAAAGACATGTTAAAAGCAGGATCAGCCGCTATTAACTCTAGAAGATTATTTTCTTTTCCTTCTACCTTCACATTTTTACCCGCTTCCATAGAAAGCTCACGAATTTTTTCATGTAATTCTTGTCTGTCTCCGCCTGCCTTTACCGCATCCATCATGATATTTTCTGTTGCCATAAATGGGAGCTCGCTCATGAGACGTTTTTCAATTACTTTCGTATATACAACCAAACCATCTACTACATTTAAGCATAAGTCTAAAATTCCGTCAATGGCTAGAAATCCTTCTGGAATAGACAATCTTTTATTGGCAGAATCATCCAAGGTTCTCTCAAACCACTGGGTAGCGGAAGTAATCGCTGGATTTAAGGCATCTATCATGACATAACGACTGAGGGAAGCAATACGCTCACTGCGCATTGGATTTCTTTTATATGCCATCGCTGATGAACCAATCTGGCTCTTTTCAAATGGCTCCTCTACTTCCTTTAGATGCTGCAAGAGACGAATATCATTGCTCATCTTGTGGGCAGATGCGGCAATACCTGCTAGCACATTGGCAACTCTAGTATCTACCTTACGTGAATAAGTCTGTCCTGATACAGGATAGCATTCTTTATATCCCATCTTCTTAGCAATCATTGGGTCAATCTTGTCGATAGTCTCGTGATCCCCATCAAAAAGCTCAAGGAAGGAGGCCTGGGTTCCCGTTGTCCCCTTCGAGCCTAAAAGCTTCATATGATTGAGAACATGATCCAAATCCTCTAGGTCTAAACAAAACTCCTGCATCCAAAGAGTGGCACGTTTACCCACCGTAGTCGGCTGTGCTGGTTGAAAATGAGTAAAAGCCAAGGTTGGCTGGTCTTTATATTTATCTGCAAAGCCCGCTAACTCAGCAAGAACATTCACTAATTTCTTTCTTACCAGCTTCAGAGCCTCCGTCATAACGATAATGTCTGTATTATCACCGACATAGCATGAGGTTGCACCTAAATGAATAATCCCCTTTGCCTTTGGACACTGCACACCATATGCATAAACATGGCTCATAACATCATGGCGTACTTCTTTTTCTCTTGCGACTGCCACATCATAGTTAATATCCTCTACATGGGCTTTTAGCTCTGCTATCTGCTCATCCGTAATATTTAAGCCTAGCTCCTTTTCTGTTTCTGCTAAAGCAACCCACAGCTTTCTCCATGTGCGAAATTTCATATCTGAAGAAAAGATGTACTGCATTTCCTTGCTTGCATAACGTTCTGATAAAGGACTTTGATATCTATCTGTACTCATCGTTCAAAATCTCCTCTAATATCTTCCTTGGGTGGTTCTAGTGGGTACTGACCATTAAAGCAGCCCTTACAAACACCTAGGCCATCTACTATTTCATCTAGTCTTTCCATTCGCAAATACCCTAAGGTATCTGTTCCTATCATATCACATATTTCCTCAACAGAATGAGTATATGCAATAAGCTGCTCTCTTGCTGGCACATCCGTTCCAAAATAGCATGGCCATAAAAATGGTGGCGAGCTCACTCGCATATGTACTTCCTTTGCACCTGCATCACGTAGCATCTTCACAATACGGTCAGAAGTGGTTCCTCGTACAATTGAATCATCTATCATAATAATTCTTTTGCCCTGCACCGCTTCTCTAACTACGTTTAGTTTTACTTGCACACTACTTTCACGACTTCTTTGCTTTGGTTTTATAAAAGTTCTACCAATATAAGTATTCTTTACAAAAGCCGTCCCGTAAGGTATGCCTGACTGTAGGGAGTACCCAAGCGCTGCAACGTTTCCTGATTCTGGAACACCAACTACTAAGTCTGCATCTACTGGACTATCCATAGCAAGAAATTTACCTGCCATAATTCTAGAATTATATACGCTCACGTGGTCTATATAGCTGTCTGGCCTTGAAAAATAAATGTATTCAAATACACATCTTCCCGCTTGCTCTAGTTTTAAAACATGACTGATATCTGATTCTATACCCTTTTCAGGGGAAATGGTTACGATTTCTCCCGGTAGCACATCTCTTACAAAGGTGGCACCTACCGTGTCCAGAGCACAGGTTTCTGAGGCCAAAACATAGCCGTTTTCTCTTTTTCCTATACAAAGAGGTTTAAAGCCAAAAGGATCTCTTGCCCCTATTAGCTTTCTTGGCGACATGATTACTAAAGAGTAAGCCCCCCTTATTTTATCCATCGCTCTTCCTACCGCCTCTTCTACGGATTTTGAGTTTAGTCTTTCTCTTGCTATATAATATGCAATCACCTCAGAGTCAATGGTGGTTTGGAAAATAGCACCTGTGTATTCTAACTCCCCACGTAGTGCTGGGGCATTAATTAGATTACCATTGTGAGCAAGTCCAAGAGCACCTTTGACATAGTTTAATACTAAGGGCTGTGCATTCTCACGTGTTGAACTTCCCGCTGTAGAATAGCGGACATGCCCCACCCCAATGTCTCCTTTTAGCTTTTCAAGGCTCTCCGGTGTAAATGCTTCATTTACAAGTCCCATATCCTTAGAGCTTAAGACCCTGCCTTTGGGCCCTTTTGTATCACTAACTGCAATACCACAGCTTTCTTGACCTCGATGCTGAAGCGCCAATAATCCGTAATATATGGTTGAAGCCACATCATGACCATCAAAATCATATACTCCGAAAACGCCGCACATTATGCCAACTCCAAACGTTTAAAAACTTCATTATATGCTTCTTCTACATTTCCTAAGTCCCTACGGAAACGATCCTTATCTAGTTTTTCATTGGTGTTTACATCCCATAGACGACAAGTATCTGGTGAGGTTTCATCAGCCAATATTATTTCTCCATGGAAACGTCCAAATTCAATTTTAAAATCTATTAATTTAATTCCTGCCGCCAAAAAATATGCCTTATACACTTCATTTATTTTGAAAGCATACTTTTTAATGGTTTCTATTTCTTCCCATGTTGCAAGATTTAATGCTACCGCAAAATAATCATTAATCAGAGGATCGCCTAGCTCATCATTTTTATACGAAAACTCAATAGTCGGCTCTGCAAATGCAGTACCTTCTTCAATACCAAGCCTTTTTGAAAAGCTACCTGCTGCCACATTTCGAACAATAACCTCTAGCGGAACAATTTGCACCTTTTTTACTGCTGTTTCTCTATCACTTAATTCTTCAATGAAGTGTGTGGGAACCCCTTCTTTTTCCAGTAACTGAAATACATGATTAGTCATGCGGTTATTAATGACACCTTTGCCTACGATTGTACCTCTTTTTTCACCGTTGAATGCAGTTGCATCGTCTTTGTAATCTACAATTAAAACATCTGGATTATCCGTTGTAAATACCTTCTTAGCTTTGCCTTCATAAAGTTGTTCCAATTTCTTCATTGCTTTTCTCCTATTCAATTTTAAATTTACGGGTTGACCGTTTTACGTACTTTTTGATTATATATCAGCATAGACTACAAATCAATATTCCTGCTTTCACATTACATAATTTCTACATTATGCTTAAAAAAACATAGTTTGAAAGTTGTTTTTACGTAAATTTTCCTAAGAGAATTGTTTCTCATAGCGTTCAACCATCGTTGAAATTTCTAATTGATACTGGGGATATATAGCTACAACTGCTTTAATTTCTCCTCCTGCTATTTCCGCATTTTTCTGATTATACTCCAGTTGCTTTCTTAGAGACTGTCTACGAACAATTAGTTCATGGCGGATTTCAACCATTTCCTTGGCATTGTTTAAAGCTCCCGCCTGATGCACCCAGCGGCCTGGATCCTTCACTCTATATCTCATTAAAATTCTAACAAGCTGCTCCTTATAGTAATCTAGTTTTGCCTCCGCCTCCGCATATTGTCTGCGCTCGTCCTTCTCCTCATTATAAAGTTTCCATAATCTTTCTAGCTTCTCACTGCTTTCCACCTGGTATTTCATAAGAAGGTACTCTAAAAGATTCGCGTTATTTACATATCTGATTTTAACTTTGTTCTGTAATAAGATAAGCTTATTTATAGACTTTTCTACCCTAACCTGTTCTCTTTGTGCATCCGTAAATTTTATCCAAATAACGGTGATCGCAATGGTTGCTGCAATTACCGCTACAAGGTATCCAACAGTGGTCTGCATATGAAAGCCAAACTGTAGCACCATCAGCATCATTACACAGGCCCCTAAAGCAGTTAGACAAATTGTTGACATGCCTTTTAAGTTGACCAGCATTGTACTCAGCTCATTCTTGCGGTATTGATAGGCATGTCTTTCGCTATTTAATCGATTCAAATCCTGCTGCACTACCTTTTTATATTTTTCCGCTTCACGGATCTTTTTTATGCCTTCTTCTATTTCTTCTTGCTGGCTTTCAATCTTTTTAAAATCAGAATCCGCCATGCGATTTTTCCTACCCTTGTACTGTGCTCTTTCCTTCTCAAGGAGCATAAGTCTATTGGCATTCTCTCTAAGCTCCGCCGATTCTTCCAGCGGCAAAGCTTCTATTTCTTCAATATCTGTTAAATAGGAGGTTACTAGGTTATATTCGCCGGTAAGTAGCTGCAGTTCCTTTTCTGCTTCTGCCATCTGCTCTAGGCAATTCATAATATAACGTTCGCGCTCAAGCTCATCATGAAAGTTTATACTATCTCTTTCATAAACTGTATTTTCCCATTCTACTGGTCCATTTTCGCTATGTCTTCTTCGCCATTTAAAAAGCCTGCTAAATATTCCCATCTACTCTCCTTACTCACTTACATTAAAACGATAGTCTTGCTTCAAGTTCTGGAATATGGTATCAACCTCTTCATAATACTGCATTGCTTCCCCATCTTCCTTTTGCCTCTTTAGCTGTTCCAATTTCTGCTTTTGTTCACTATCAGCCCAAGCTCTTGTTAAAGATTCCACCTTTTTTTCTAGTTCCAAGGAAATATCGTAAAGCTCTACTGCCTGTGCCACGAACTCTATATACTCTCTATCATTA
>JAVBUZ010000220.1:0-6155 GCA_031554725.1 Lachnospiraceae bacterium
ACGCGTACATATGTCTAGTATTGGACATCCACTGCTTGGTGATGAGGTTTATAATAATATGAAATCACCAATGAAGCTGCAAGGGCAGACCTTACATGCTATGACACTGGGCTTTATACATCCTACAAGTGAAGCTTATGTAGAAGTAGAAGCTCCCTTACCAGCATATTTTACACATCTATTAGACATATTAAAATAAAGAAAATTACTGGATTCAAATTTGGGTGGAATAGGGATTTTTCTTTTAAATATGCTGGTAATTTGTGTTAAAAGTGTATATAATATAACTATTAAGAAGGGCCTTTTGAATTTTAAACCATTTCTCCTTAATGCAAGACATAAAATATGATAGAAAAGGTGGGATTTTTATGAATACAATTATAACAATAGGACGTCAATTTGGTTCAGGCGGTCATGAAATAGGGCAAAAGGTGGCAGAATACTTTAATATTAATTGCTACGATAAAGAGCTTCTATCTAGAGCAGCCAAAGAAAGTGGTTTCTGTGAAGAAATGATACAAAATCATGATGAAAGACCAACCAATTCCTTTTTGTATAATTTGGTAATGGACACATATTCTTTTGGATATAATGCATCTTCCTTTGTTGATATGCCGATTAGCCATAAAGTCTTCTTGGCTCAGTTTGATACGATTAAAAAATTGGCAGATGAAGGACCTTGTGTTATTGTAGGAAGGTGTGCTGACTATGCACTAGCAGAAAATAAAAATAGCATCCATCTATTTATCTATGGATCGGAAGAAGAAAAGATCAAACGAATTAGGGAAAGATATGACGTGCCAGATAATAAGGCAAAAGATATGATGATAAAGAAGGATAAACAGCGTCAAAGCTATTATAACTACTATACCTCTAAAAAATGGGGAAGAGCAGATAGCTATGACTTGTGTATTAATAGTAGTATTTTAGGGATTGAAGGAACTATAAAATTAATCACACAGTATGTAGAAGATTTTGAAACACGAAAAAACCGATAATTATTAATATAAAACTATTGACATAAAAGGTAGAGGCATGATAGTATATTACGGTATGCCGCATAACTAGGTATAAGTGTGTCCTTTTATAATGAAAAGACACCACCAAAGTTAGCGAGTAAATGGACGAGAGTTCATGAATAGGAGGTGCCTTTATGTACGCAATTATTGCAACAGGTGGAAAACAGTATAAAGTTTCTGAAGGTGATGTCATTAAAGTTGAAAAGCTTGATGTTGAAGCTGGAAACACTGTAACATTTGACCAAGTTGTCGCTGTTAGTGACAAATCCCTTAAAGTTGGTGAAGACGTAGCAAAAGCTACTGTGACTGCAACAGTTATGGAACAGGGAAGAGGTAAAAAGGTTATTGTATATAAATACAAGAGAAAAACCGGTTACCACAAGAAAAATGGTCATAGACAAGCATATACAGAAGTTAAAATTGATAAGATTAATGCTTAATCGTTCTGAATAAGGACAGTAATATGACAACAGTTATAGTTTATAAGAAAAGTACAGGAATGTACGCGGGGTTTACCTGCATGGGTCATGCGGAATATGCCAAAAAATCGGAACCCGATATTTTATGTGCTTCCATTTCATTTTTAGTAATTAATACTATAAATGCACTAGAAGAGCTGGCAAATGAACAGATAGAAACAGTGACAAATGAAGAAACTGGTTTTATTAAATGTGATTTCAAGCAAGACCTACAGGATAAATCAAAATTCTTACTAGATACTATGGTATATGGACTTAATAATTTAAGTATCGACTATGGTAAAAAGTATTTACAAGTAAAATTCGAGGAGGTGTAGACTCATGTTAAATATGAACCTTCAATTTTTCGCTCATAAGAAGGGTGTAGGTTCTACCAAAAATGGTAGAGATTCCGAATCTAAGAGATTAGGTGCGAAAAGAGCTGACGGACAATTCGTAAAAGCAGGAAATATTTTGTACAGACAGCGTGGAACTAAGATTCATCCAGGCATTAATGTAGGCATCGGTGGCGATGATACATTATTTGCATTAGTTGACGGTGTTTTGAGATTCGAAAGAAAAGGAAGAGACAAAAAACAGGCTTCCGTATATCCTGTAGAGAAATAATGCGATTCATCACGGGCTTCAAACAGCAGTTTGAAGCCCATTATTTTTAAAATAAGGAGTAAATATGTTTGCAGATAGAGCATTAATTTATGTAAGAAGTGGTAAAGGCGGAGATGGTCATGTTTCTTTTCGTCGTGAAAAATATGTTCCTAATGGCGGTCCAGATGGTGGAGATGGCGGTCGTGGTGGGGACGTTATATTTGTCGTGGACGAAGGACTAAACACCTTAACCGATTTCAGACACATCCGTAAGTATCGTGCCCAGGATGGGGAAACAGGCGGAAAGAAAAATTGTCGCGGGAAAGATGGAGAGGATCTTATTATTAAGGTTCCAGAAGGCACTGTCATAAAAGAGGCAGATAGCGGCAAGGTCATTACGGATATGTCTGGAGACAATAGAAGAATCACCTTATTTAAAGGCGGTAGAGGCGGTAAGGGTAATCAGCATTATGCAACTAGCACTATGCAGGCACCTAAGTATGCTCAGCCGGGACAACCAGCACAGGAATTAAACCTATTATTGGAATTAAAGGTTATAGCAGATGTTGGTTTGGTTGGTTTTCCTAATGTTGGAAAATCTACCTTCTTGGCAAGGGTTACCAATGCAAAGCCAAAGATTGCAAACTATCATTTTACAACCCTTAACCCGAATCTAGGTGTGGTGGATTTAGATGATGCCAAAGGCTTTGTTATAGCAGATATTCCTGGACTTATAGAAGGAGCATCAGAGGGCATTGGCTTAGGTCATGAATTTTTACGTCATATCGAAAGAACGAAGGTTATTATTCATATTGTCGATGCTGCAGGTTCTGAAGGAAGAGATCCAATTGAGGATATTTATGCAATTAATAAAGAATTAGAAGCTTATAATCCAGATATTGCAAAACGACCTCAGGTAATTGCTGCAAACAAAATGGATATGATTTATGAAGAAGACAATGAAATCGTTAATAAACTAAAAAAAGAGTTTGAAGAAAAAGGAATTGAAGTTTATGCAATTTCAGCAGTTAGTGGTAAAGGTGTAAAGGAACTTTTATATAAGGTTAATGATATGCTAGAAGAAATAGACGAAGAACCTACTATTTTTGAACAGGAATACTTCCCTGAATTAATGAACATCGAGAATGATGAAGCGTATACAGTAACATATGATGAGTTAGAGGACGAATATGTAGTAGAAGGTCCTAAGATTGAAAGAATGTTAGGATATACAAACCTTGAAAATGAAAAGGGCTTTGTATTCTTCCAAAAATTCTTAAAGGAAACAGGAATTTTAGATGAGCTAGAGGCACTTAATATTAAAGAAGGTGATACCGTTCGTATGTATGGTTTATCTTTTGATTATTACAAATAAGGAGTTATATAGATGACAAGTAAACAACGTGCTTACTTAAAAGGTTTAGCAATGAATATTGATCCTATTTTTCAGATAGGTAAATCAAGCCTAACACCTGAAGTGACAGAGGCAATTGGTGAAGCTTTTAATACAAAAGAATTAATTAAGATTGCAGTTTTGAAAAACTGTATGGATGATCCGAAGGAAATCGCGGCAGTTTTAGCTGAAAGAACACATTCTCAAGTAGTACAAGTTATTGGTAAGAAAATTGTATTATATAAAGAAAGTAAAGACCATAAGAAAATTGAATTGCCAAGATAATTTTTATCTCTAAAAGATTGCAGCTTATAGAAAGGCATTTTTATGAGAAATAATAAATATGGAATAATGGGGGGAACCTTTGACCCTATTCATATGGGACACTTACTTCTGGCTGAAGAGGCAAGGAAGCAAGTTGGTTTGGAAAAAATTATTTTTATGCCAAGTGGCCAGTCTTATATGAAACAGGAGCGCAAGGTACTCAGCGCGGACCAAAGACTTAAATTAGTGGAACTTTCAACACAGGACACCCCTTACTTTGAAGTTTCTGACATGGAAATACTTCGAGGCGGCTACACCTATACCTATGAAACGCTGGAAATCTTAGTAGCACAAAATCCTGATATAGAATATTATTTTATTTTAGGTGCTGACAGCTTATTTTCCATAGAACGATGGAAGTGTGTGGAACGAATATTTGAAAATTGCTGGATTTTGGCGGCGGCAAGAGATAAAAAAGATATATTTCAATTACAAGAGCAGGCAAAGAAGCTTGCTGAATTGTACGGTGCAAAGATTGTGGTTTTGAATTTCCCACAAGTAGATATTTCTTCTACCCAAATACGGGAAAGCATAAAAAAACATGAGCCGGTCAAAGATATGTTACATGACAAAGCTTTGGAGTACATTTTGGAAAACAAGCTATATACAGAAGAATAACCTTTGGTGAAAAATGAAAAAAGCAGAAAAAGATAATAAGAAAATCAGAAGACAATTAGAGAAGATTCAAGATGAAAAACGTTACGAACATACCTTGGGTGTTGCTTATACAGCAGTTGCCTTAGCCATGAGATATGAAGCATCCATTAAGAGTGCAGAGCTTGCAGGTCTGCTTCATGATTGTGCAAAGTGTATAGAGGATGATAAGAAGATTTCAATTTGTGAAAAACATAATATTAATATTACGGAAATTGAAAGAAGAAATCCTTACTTGCTACATGCAAAGGTAGGCAGTTTTCTTGCAATGGAAACCTATAAGGTACATGATACAGATATTATTAATGCGATTCTAAATCATACCACGGGGCGTCCGGGAATGTCTATGCTTGAAAAAATCATCTTTGTAGCAGATTATATTGAACCCAATAGACATCATGCACCAAATTTAACTGAAATTAGAAAAATGGCATTTATTGATTTGGACAAGGCAATGCTTTTAATTTTAAAAGACACATTATTATATCTAAGTTCTGTTGAAAATGAAATTGATCCAATGACTCAAAAAACTTATGATTACTATAAAGATATAGTAGATCATGATTAGAAAGGAATTTATATGAATAACACATCAAAAGAAATGGCAAAATTAGCAATTGATGCCTTGGAAGATAAAAAGGCAGAGGAAATTAGAATTATAGATATAGCAGATGTATCTATATTAGCAGATTACTTTATTATTGCAGAAGGTAGCAATCGTAGCCAAATTCAGGCATTAACAAACAGCGTGGAAGAAAAGCTTGGTAGAGCGGGCTATGAAGTAAAGCAGATAGAAGGTTATGAAACAGCTAACTGGATATTAATGGATTTTGGCGATATTATCGTTCATGTTTTCGATAAAGAAAATAGATTGTATTATAATTTAGAAAGAATTTGGCGAGATGGAAAGACAGTTGAAAGAGCTGACTTTGAATAAACCATATTTTAACATTTATAAATCCTGTAAGGTTTACTAATTATATTAGTAAACCTTACAGGATTTTTTTAAACTTCTCTATCTTTACTTCCAAGATGCATATAGAAAGAAATTAAATATAGTCCGCATAAACCTACAAGAACATATACAATACGTGAAATTAAGGACAATTCACCAAATAGAAAAGCTACTGCATCAAATTTAAATAAACCAATCAAGCCCCAGTTGATTGCGCCTATAATTGTAATAGTTAGTGCAGTACAATCAAGATATTTATTTACCATTGTTTTAACCTCCTTTTCAAAAATAGTGTGTACCATTTCAAAAAGAAATATACAAAAAATGCCTTGCAAAAAACAAGGCATTTTTTGTAAAAATTATTTATATATTCTAAAAATACCAAATACTTTACCGAGAATCTGGCAATCATCTACAATGATAGGATCCATATAATCATTTTCAGGCTGTAGACGAATATGACCATTTTCTTTATAAAAGGTTTTAACAGTTGCAGAGTCATCAATTAGTGCAACAATAGTTTCACCGTTTTTAGCGGAGCTACATGACTGAACAAATACCTGGTCTCCATTAAAAATTCCTACATTCACCATGGAATCACCGCGAACATTTAAAATAAAGGCATCACCACTTGGAACAATATCGGCAGGAACAGGAAAATAGCTTTCGATGTTTTCTTCTGCTAAAATGGGCTGGCCAGCAGCAACATTACCAATGATAGGATCCATATAATCATTTTCAGGCTG
>JAVBUZ010000141.1:0-16723 GCA_031554725.1 Lachnospiraceae bacterium
TTAGTAACTCCAGTAGCGAGAAATAGCTGGAAGGGAAATGATGGAACCTACAATGATTTACTTGAGGAATATGCCAAAACATGTATAGAGGTGGGACGAATGCTAGAAGTTCCCGTTTTAGACTTGCATGAAAAAAGTATATCATTTGTTAAGGAATTAGGATTAGAAAAAGTAAAAAGTTATTACTTTCCCAATGACTTTACCCACAATAATGATTATGGCGCCTATAAGATGGCACTTTTTGTGTCAGAAGAGATAAAAAGAGTGTGCGGAAAATTTCCTGATGCGGCGTATCGAGAATTGGCAAAATGTGTACAAAACAAATTTGGTGAATGGGAACCAGAAAAAGATATTCTTTTACCAATTAAGCCCCAAATGTACCGAAACATGGAAAATCCAGAGGCTTGTAATGAACTGTTTTCAGATTATGAACGCCTAGAGGATAACTTAACTAGAGCAGAAGCGTTAGACATGGTTATAAAGACAGCAAGGTTTTTTCCTACAAATGTATATAACGATATGTTTGATGATGTAATTGGTCACGAATGGTATGCAGGAACAATAGAATGTGCTTATCAAAATGGAATTATTATACCAGATATTTGTGGTGATAGCTTATTTTATCCACAAAAAGAGGTATCTTTAGAAGAGTTTTTAATCTATGTTGTCAATGGCTACAAGAGCCGAAAAAGCTTGCCGGAGAATATGCCCTGCGCATATGATGCAACAGTGACTGATTACGCAAAGTATTATATAAGAGAAGCTTGCCAGATAGGAATAATTGATAGTAGTGGAAAAGAAGATTTGCAAGCGATTATAAGCCGTGGCAAAGCCATAGATATTTGTAGAAATCTACATATTTGAGCAAGATATAATTGATATGGAGGACTAAAATAGTGAGCATGCAAAAAGGAGGATTTACCTTACCTGGTGAATCTGGTTATGAAGAACTGACATTGAAAATGGCAGAAAAATGGGGAGCAGATGTCATCCGTGATAGTGATGGAACTGTATTATCCGATGAGATTGTGCATGCAGGATATGGAATTTATTCAACTATTTGCATAATCCGTGATCACAATGCTTGGGCAAAGGAAAATAGGGATAAGCTACAGCAGACATTTTTGTGTACGCCTCCTCAGCTAGCGGATAGTAAGGAAGTATGTATTTCTCTAATGGAGAGCTTTTTTAGAGACCAGTTTGCGATAAATGATAGCCAGGCAGCGTTCAAGTATTGGCAAGTATATGATAGAACGTCAAATGTTCTTGTAGAGAAAGAAGATTGGACATATGATAAGGAAAATGAGTGTGTTCTAATTAAGAATGTAAATGAGTGGCACAAATATACCGTTAGTTTTATGGCGTATCGTATTTGGGAAGAAATATCCATGTACAATCACACCACCAATAACTGGGATAAGGAACACCTTATGCAGATTGATCCTTTTTATCCAGAAACAAGAAAGTATCTTACAACATGGATGACTACTTGGTGTGAAAATCACCCAGATACCTCTGTAGTTCGATTTACCTCTATGTTTTACAATTTTGTATGGATATGGGGTAGTGATGTAAGAAATCAGCATTTATTTTCGGACTGGGGTTCTTATGACTATACCGTTAGTGATAGGGCGCTAGATGAGTTTGCTAAGGAATATGGATATAGCCTAACGGCAGAAGACTTTATTAATCAAGGGAAGTTGCATGTAACACACATGCCAGCAACCAAGGAAAAAGAAGCATGGATGCAGTTTATTAATAGCTTTGTCATTTCCTTTGGTAAAGAGTTAATCGATATTGTACATAATTATGGTAAGAAGGCTTATGTTTTTTATGATGATAGCTGGGTAGGTGTAGAGCCTTATAATGACAAGTTTCATGAGTTTGGCTTTGACGGATTAATAAAATGTGTTTTTTCGGGATACGAGGCTAGATTGTGTGCAGGAGTGGATGTTCCTACTCATGAGCTACGATTACATCCTTATCTATTTCCAGTAGGTCTAGGAGGAGCACCAACCTTTAAAAAGGGGGGTAATCCAACTAGAGAAGCTAAAGTGTACTGGAATAGTGTGCGAAGAGCATTGCTTAGGGAGCCAATAGATAGAATTGGCTTAGGTGGTTATTTACACTTAGTGGAAGACTTTCCGGATTTTTGCGATTACATAGAAAAGGTTTCTGATGAATTTAGACTTCTTCAGACCTTCCACCATGCAGGAAAGCCTTATGCTATTAAGGCTAAGGTGGCGGTTTTACATGCTTGGGGCAAGCTTCGCTCATGGACCTTGTCTGGACATTTCCATGAAACCTATATGCATGATTTAATCCATATCAACGAAGCTTTGTCAGGACTGCCAATAGAGGTATCTTTTATCTCCTTTGAAGATGTAAAAAATGGAGCGTTAAAGGGTGTAGATGTAGTTATTAATGCCGGTTATGCAGGAAGTGCATGGAGCGGTGGAGAGAACTGGAAGGATGAAAAGGTAGTTACAGCACTTACCAGGTGGACTCATGAAGGCGGAATTTTTATTGGTGTAAATGAACCCTCAGCAGTAGAAGGATATGATACCTATTTTAGGATGGCCCATGTACTTGGCGTTGATGAAGATATGGGAGCTAGGGTTTGTCATGGCAAGTGGAAATTTGAAGCTCAGGATACGGAAGGTATTTTGCCACAAGGCGTGTCCTTGGAAGCAAAGAAAAACCGTTATCTTACAGATGGTAAGGCAAAGGTATTACTTGCTAAGGAAGATATGCCGATAATAACTATAAATACATTTGGAAAAGGTAAAGGCATTTACTTATCTAGCTTTAGCATGAACCTAATTCATACAAGAATGCTTTATCAATTGATTCGATATGCAGCAGGAGAAGGCATTACAGGATTATTTATGACGGACAATCTTTTTACAGAGTGTGCATACTATCCGCTTAGCAAAAAGCTTGTAGTTATTAACAATAGTGAAGAAACACAGACAACCTCAGTGGAAACAGGGGAAGGAAAAATTACCGTTACTATGGAACCGTTTGATACTACTTTTATCGAGTTATAAAAACTTTTTCCTCCTATGGAAAGAATTGGAATTAGAGCCAGGGTGCAGATACCTTGGCTTTAATTCTTTTCGGTATTTGACGTTTACAAATGGAATATTTGGGGATAAGATAATAAGAGAAATTAAGAAACGAGGTAGCCTATGAAATTTCATGAAATGCCCTATGAAAGAGTGGATTTTACAAAAGTAGAAGCGCAAATAAAAGAGCTTATGGCCGATTTTAACGCGGCTAAATCTGGTGAAGAACAGTTTGAGGTTCATAAAAGGTTTTATAAACTTGTTGATGAAGTAAATACATTAATTACCATTGCCCATATAAGGCATGATGTGGATACAGCAGATGAATTTTATAATAAAGAACAAGAATATTATGATGAGCAAGGCCCTGTCTTTAGCAATTTAATTGTGACTTATCAAAAGCAAATGTATGAATCGCCATTTCGTGAATATCTAGAAGGGGTTATTGGTGAAGTTGCTTTTAAGAACATGGAGCTTAGTTTAAAATCTTTTGATGAAAAGCTGATTCCACTTATGCAGGAAGAAAATATGCTAACATCGGAATATGATAAATTAATCGCAAGTGCGAAAATAGACTGGGAAGGCGATACCCTAAACTTATCTTTGCTACGTCCTTTTTTAACAAATGAGGATAGAAATCTACGCCAGCTTGCATGGGATAAATATGCAGCCTTCTTTGATGATAATGGCGAAAAGCTAGATGAAATCTACGATAAGCTTGTTAAGAACCGTGACGCACAAGCAAAGCAGATGGGATATCAAAACTATTTAGAGCTTGGTTACTATCGTATGAATAGAAATTGCTATGGAGTAGAAGAGGTAGAAAACTTCCGCAAACAGATTAAAGAATACTTTGTGCCTTTTGCCGAGGAGCTACACGAGCGTAGAAAAGAAAGATTAGGTTTAGAAAAGATATCTTACATTGACGAAGATGTTTATTTCCTACAGGGAAATCCAGCTCCAATTGGTACACCAGAGCAAATTATGAAAAATGGTCAGAAAATGTACTCAGAGCTATCAGAGGAAACCAAGGAATTCTTTGATTTTATGATGGAAAATGAGCTTTTTGATGTACTTGGACGCAAAACAAAAAGAGCGGGCGGATATATGACTTATTTACCTAAGTATGAATCACCTTTTATCTTTGCGAACTTTAATGGAACTAGCGGAGATGTTGATGTTATTACTCATGAATGTGGTCATGCATTCCAAGGCTATTTATCAGGTAAAGATCCAATAAGAGAGCATGCGGATATTACCATGGAGACAGCGGAAATACATTCTATGTCTATGGAGTTTTTTGCTGGTAAATGGATGGAGTTATTTTTCGGGGATAGAGCAAAGGATTATAGAGCTATGCATATAGAAAGCTCGGCGGCATTTATACCATATGGCTGTATGGTAGATGAGTTCCAGCATATTGTGTATGAAAATCCAGATCTAACACCGAAAGAGCGTAATGAAGCTTGGGCAAAACTAGAGAAGGAGTACAAGCCACATCTTGACTTTGGTGACTGTAAGAGATTTGCCTTGGGGGGATTCTGGCAGAAGCAGTTGCATATTTATGACTATCCTCTATATTATATAGATTATTGTCTGGCTCAAACCTGCGCAATGCAGTATAAGGTTATGATGGATGAAAATATGGAAAAGGCATGGGAGAGCTATTTGAAGCTATGTAAGCTTTCCGCAAGTGACTTTTTTACCAATATGCTACCAGAGGTAGGATTAGTAAATCCTTTTGAAGATGGAGCAATAAGTGCCATGGTAGAAAAATTGAGAGAAAAAATATAAATAAAGAGGCTATTGCTTTTATTTCCATAAAAAGCGAGTGAGAATCCGTAACATAAACAGAGGGTAGTAGGTACTACCTAGTTATATGTAAGGAGGAGAGTTTATGAAAAAGAGAGTAATAGCCATAATGTTAGGGGTTTGTATGCTTTGTCTATCTGGATGCGGAGAGAAAAAGATACTGCCCTTTTCTGCTGAAGCAAAAATAGAGGATATCGATCTGCCAATAGCTGTGGAGGCTGACCAGACCTTAGAAGAGGGTGTGAATCAGTTTGCACATAGCTTTTACGAGCAATTAGATACTTCACAGAATATCTTTTTTTCACCGTACAGTATTTGTAGCGCGATTTCTATTTTGGATGTGGGAGCAGATGGAGAAACAAAGGAAGAGCTAGAAGCGATGCTTGGTATCACAGACTTGGAAAAGTGGAATCAACAGATGAAGCTGTATTTGGAAAAGGAGTGGAGCAAAGAAACTAGGGTTTTAACTGCTAATTCCTTGTGGATTGCGCCATATATGAATAAGAGCCCTAATATAGATAAGGAATTTGTGGAGCCGGCCTTGTTTTATTATCATGGGGAGCTATTTGAAGCAGACTTTGTCGGTGAAAATGAGAAAGTACTAGCTGCCTTAAATAAATGGGTGGATGAAAAAACAGAGCATATGATTCCAAAGTATAGAGAGAAATTAGAATCTGATATAAACATGATTATTCTAAATGCTGTCTATTTCGAGGGCAAATGGGATGCTCCATTTTTAGCAAATGCAACTCAAAAGGATGGAATCTTTACAAACATAGACGGCGAGAAAAAGGAAAATATTGCGCTAATGAGAAAAACGAATACCTCATTTCGCTATATTGAGTCAGGCAATCTAAAGGGAATCGAATTGCCATACAAGAATAGCAGTGTTGCGATGGATATTCTATTGCCAGTAGATGATGAAGGCTACGATTGTATTTCCCTATACAATGCATTAAGTGCCCAGGAAAAAGAAAGCATATGGCAGTCCTTTGATGGTGCAGGATATAAAAATATACAGCAGCTTGCTATGCCAAAATTTACGATGGATATACAAGTGCAGGGGATGGATGGGATATTACAAAGCATGGGTATGAAATCTGCCTATAAACAGGATGCCAATTTAGATAAGATTGGCCCTGATACCTATGTAAGCGCCGTAAGTCATAGGGCAAAAATTGAAGTGGACGAAGAAGGAACGAAGGCAGCAGCTATCACAGAAATTTGCACCACCGAATGCGCAATGGAAATAACAGAAGTCATTAATTTTAGAATGGATAGACCATTTGTTTATATAATCAGGGACACAGAAACAGGACTTATTCTGTTTATGGGTCAGGTAACAGATTTATAAAATTTTATTTGTGAAAAATCCGTGAAAATACTACACATCTGACAAGTTTTGGATTATAATAGAAAAGCATGCATGTCCAGAAGGGACAAGGGAGAAGATTGAAAAATTTTGTGTGCGATAATAAGGAAGGAGATTTATCCAATGTCAGAAAAACAAAAGTCTTCTGTAGAAACAACAGAAAAAGTAATGACAAAGTATGATAAAAAAATTCAAAAAAGAAAAGAACAAGAAAGAAAAGAAGCAAATAGAAAGAAAGTCAATAGAGTAATAGGAGCTTTTGTAGCTCTTGTATTAGTTGCATTTATTGCATATTTTCCTATCAGCAAATATGTAGCAACACATAGCACGTATGCAAGCATTGGTGAATATGACCTTACAGAAGTTGAGTTTGATTACTACTACAATGCAGGTATTAATGATTATATTTCACAGTATGGTTCTTATTTAACATACCTAGGCTTAGATACCTCAAAGGATTTAGCTACTCAGATGTATAGCGAAACTATGACATGGGCTGAGTTTTTTCAACAGAATGCTATAAGTGGTATAACTAGAACAAAAGCGCTTATTAGTGAAGCAAAAGCAAATGGTTTTGAGCATGATACAACAGATGAAGTTGCTGACCACATGGAAACACTCAAAAGTGCAGCAACAAACGCAGAGATGACAGTTGATAGCTATGTAAAATCTTTCTTTGGCCAATATGCAACCATAAAGAACATTGTGCCTTTTGTAGAAGATTCTTATTATGCAGCAGCTTACTATGAGTCAGTAGCAGATTCAAAGCCTGCCTCAGAAGAAGAAATTACAGCCTACTATGAAGATAACAAAAATTCTTATGATAGCGTAGATTTCAAATTAATTGAAGTATTAGCTGAAATTCCAGAAGGTGAAGCAACAACAGATGCGGATGGAAATGCAACAACAGCAGAGCCAACAGAAGAGCAAATCGCAGCAGCTATGGAAGTTGCTAAAGCTGAGGCGGATGAAAAAGAAAAAACCATTGATAAAGATGGCGAGCTAAAAGAAAACAAGAAATCCTCAAGTCTTTCAAGCTTATATATGAGCTGGCTATTTGATGAAACACGTAAAGCTGGCGATACAACAGTAGTTGAGGATACAACAAACAATAAATATTATGTTTTAAGGTTTGAAGCAAGATACTTAGATCAGACAGCAACAGCAAATGCTCGTATCATCTATACATCAGAAGATAAAGGCAGTGCAATCATTGACGAGTGGAATAGCACAGGAGCAAATGAAGAAGCATTTATTAAATTAGTAGAAGCATATAGCGAAGATACTTATAGCAATAAAGACGGTGGGCTTTACGAAAATCTAGTAGCATCAAATCTTGATGGAGAATTAGGTGTATGGCTAATGGATGATGCTAGACAGGTAGGAGATGTTACATCGATACTTGATGAAGAAGGAAGCTGTTATGTTATGTACTATGTAGGTGCTGGCGATCCAGAATGGAAATCATCTATTGCAAACACCCTATTATCACAGACAATGTCAGCTTATTTAACAGAAATCACAGCAAAATATGATGTGGTTGATAAAAAAGGAAATCTAACTTATTTAAAGGCAATTGAAGAAGCAGAAAGACTAGCAGCAGAAAGCGATACTTCTACAGAAGTAACAAACTAGAATTGTCTAACAATTAAAGAAAAATAATTGACTTATCAAACTACAAGTGTTATTCTAATTGGAATTTACACTTGTAGTTTTTTATTTAAATATTATAGGAGGATACATTATGGCAGAATTAAGACATTTAACGACAAAGAGACTGGTACTAAGGGAATTTACCAAAGACGACTTTCAAGGAGTGCATGCCTATGCGTCCAATCCTAACAATATAAGATATATGATATGGGGGCCAAATTCCAAAGAAGATACCGAAAATTTTCTGAAAGAATGTATTAGCGAGAGAGACGTTAAACCTAGACTAAAATTTGATTATGCAATTACCTTGAAAGAAATTAAGGATGGTGTGGAAATCCCAGGAAAGGTGATAGGTGGTTGTGGAATCTATCTTAATGAAAATAGAGATACAGGGATGCTTGGATGGACACTGCATATGGATTATTGGAAGCAAGGATATATGGTAGAGGCAGGAGAAGCACTTTTAAAATATGGATTTGACGAATTAGAATTGCATCGAATTTATGCTACATGTAATGCTGAGAACTATGGTTCGTATCGTGTAATGGAAAAATTGGGTATGCGTAGGGAGGCTCATTTTGTTCAAGCCAGGTTTGGAAAAGTGGGCAGTGAAAAGACATGGTTTGATGAATATCACTATGGAATACTTAGAAGTGAGTGGGAGAATAAGCATGAAGATAACTTACATATTTCATAGTGGTTATTTAGTAGAAACGGAAGAAAGATATCTTTTGTATGATTACTATAAGGGGGACATACCTACAATAAACGTGGAAAAGCCTTTATATGTATTTGCAAGCCATAAGCATGGTGATCACTTTAATGCCAAGATATTTGAGCTTGTTCTAACTCATCCCCGTGTAACATTTATTCTTTCCTATGATATTAAAATGAAGTCATGGAACAAGGCGAAGTGGAATGTGACAGAAGATATAGCCAAAAGAATTATTTCAGTAAAGGCAAATGAAACGTATCAGATTGATGATATGGAGCTTACAACCTTGAAATCCACAGATGAGGGTGTAGCCTTTTTGTTAGGAACCGAAGGCAAAAAGATATTTCATGCAGGAGATTTAAACTGGTGGTATTGGAAAGAGGAAAGCAAAGCATGGAATAACAATATGACTGCCAACTTCAAGCGTGAAATCGACAAGCTGACAGATGTGTCAATTGATGTTGCTTTTTTACCTTTGGACCCAAGACAAGAGGAGTATTACTATCTTGGTCTTGCATATACCTTAAAAACGGCATGTATAAAGGCTGTGTTTCCTATGCATATGTGGAAAGATTACGGGGTAATAGATAGATTCATAAATGAACATATACCAAGTAATAACGACAGAAATGTCATAAAGATAGAAAATGAAGGTCAGCAGTGGACTTTAAGTGAAGAATAGAGTTACTTTCTTTACATTCTAGGCCTAATCCGCTATACTTTTAAGAGGAATTAGATAAGAAGAGGAGATCTGCTTATGACCGAAAATGAACAAAATAAGCAATCGGATTTTATGTTTGAAAAAATGAAGGAAAGACCGATGGACAAAAAGAAGTTACTGCGTAGAACGATTATGACGGCGTCTATGGCTGTGATTTTTGGCTTAATTGCATGTCTTACCTTCTTAATTTTGGAGCCTGTTTTTACTAGATGGTTATATCCTGAAGAAAAACCACAAATAATTGTTTTTCCAGAAGAGCTTGATGAAATATCTCCAGAAGATATGATGGTGGAAAACGTAGAGCCCAATATACAAGAGACCGTGGAAAATATTTTACTAGATGGTAGTCAGATAGAAGAAATTTTATCCAAGGTTAAATTGAATATGGAAAATTATAAGCAATTATATACCTCAATGTCTGACTTTGTTATAACTTTAAACAAATCCATGGTTACAGTAACAGGAGTAACCTCCAGCTATGATTTATTCTATAACACCTTGCAAAGCAAGGACATTGCTTCAGGAATTATAGTTGCAAATAATGGAAAAGAGCTGCTTATTCTTGTAGACCAAAAGGTAATTAAGGGAGCAGAAAAAATAACAGTTACTTTTTGCGATGCACAGCAGGTGGAAGCCACACAAAAACAAAGTGATAGTGCAACAGGTCTGTGCGTTTTATCTATAATGCTTTCGGATATTTCGGATAGTACCTTAGAAGAAATTACAGTGGCAGCCTTGGGCTCTTCTAATAGTAGATATATGGCGGGAACACCAATTATTGCACTAGGGAGTCCGATGGGAAATAGCAACTCCATTAATTACGGAATCGTTTCAACACCCGGAACTATTTGGTCCACAACAGATGCAAATTATAAGATCTTTATGACAGATATCTATGGAAGTCAAAACGCCACAGGTGCACTTTTTAATTTGCAGGGTCAAATCATTGGTATTATTACCACAGGAAAAAATGAAAGCGATATGAAGAACATTGTCTCAGCACTGGGAATCACAGAGCTGAGAAAAGTCATAGAGAAAATGTCAAATGGTATGGCAATTGCTTATTTAGGAATAAGTGGCGTTGATGTTACTCCAGAGGCACACAATGAAGGAAATGTACCTTATGGTGCATTTGTAAAGGAAGTTGAGATGAACTCCCCAGCCATGCTGGCAGGAATTCAAAAGGGAGACATCATAACAGGGATAGATGAATCAGAGGTTTTAAACTTTTCTAATTATATGAGTGCACTTCTTAGACTAAATGCTGGGGACACAGTTAAGGTCTTTGTAGAGCGTCAGGTACAAGACGCTTATAAAGAGGTAGAGCTAAAAATCACTCTTGGAGAAGCGAAGTAAAATGTACAATGATATAAAAAGGAAGTAAATAAAGGAAGGAGATACAGAGAATTCTGTATAGAAAAGATGAAATATATAAAGGATTATAAAGACGGAGATAGAGTATTTGATATTTATTTGTGTAAGCACAAGCAATCAGCGATGACAAAAAATGGAAAGCCATATGATAATGTAATATTACAAGATAAGACGGGAACCATTGATGCGAAAATTTGGGAGCCAAATAGTGCTGGTATCAATGATTTTGATACCTTAGACTATATTGAGGTGTATGGAGAGGTTAATAATTTTCAAGGAGCATTACAGGTCAATGTAAAGCGAATTCGTGTTTGTCAGGAAGGCGAATTCGACGCTAGTGATTATTTACCAGTAAGCTCAAAAGATATCGGTGTTATGTACGAAGAGCTTTTAGGTTACATCAGTAGCATTAATAATACATATATAAAAAAGCTCTTAGAAGCATTTTTTATAGAAGATGAAGCGTTTGTTAAAGCATTTAAAAAGTCCTCTGCAGCAAAGGCTATTCACCATGGCTTTGTAGGCGGTTTATTGGAACATACCTTGAGCGTAACGAAAATGTGTGACTACTATTGTAGTGTATATCCTGTTTTAAAAAGAGACTTATTATTAGCTGCGGCAATGTTCCATGATATTGGAAAGACTAGAGAAATTTCAGCCTTCCCTGAGAATGATTATACCGATGATGGTCAGTTGGTGGGTCATATTGTTATGGGTTCTGAGATGGTAACAGAAAAAGCTAGTAAAATAGAAGGATTTCCTAGCGTAGTGTTATCAGAAGTAAAACACTGTATTTTAGCGCATCATGGAAAGTATGAATATGGTTCTCCTAAAATTCCAGCATTAGTAGAGGCGCTTGCATTATCTTATGCAGATGATACGGATGCAAAAATTCAAACAATGACTGAAATTTTAAATGGAACCAATGAAACTGGATGGTTAGGATATAATAGATTATTTGAATCTAACCTACGTAGATCAAAAGTAGAATAAATTAAAGGGTAGTTGTCAATTATGGAATATAAAAAGAACGATATGGTTAC
The DNA here is from genome assembly GCA_031554725.1 of Lachnospiraceae bacterium. Taxonomy (GTDB): domain Bacteria; phylum Bacillota; class Clostridia; order Lachnospirales; family Lachnospiraceae; genus JAVBUZ01. The sequence continues at coordinate 11,759 of JAVBUZ010000141.1, forward strand.
CGTAAAAATTGAAGATATGGGGACCGACGGCGAGGGCATAGGCAAGGTTGAAGGCTTTACCCTATTCATTAAAGATGCCATTATTGGCGATGAAATTGAAGCAAGAATAACTAAGGCAAAAAAACAGTATGGCTATGCAAGAGTAGAGAAGGTGATTACACCTTCTCCTTTTCGCGTTCAGCCAGTTTGTGAATTTCATAAACAATGTGGTGGCTGTCAGATTCAAGCAATGGATTATGACAAACAGCTAGAGTTTAAAGAAAACAAGGTAAAAAACAACCTACTTAGAATAGGAGGCTTTGAAGAAGGCTTTATTGAAAGCATTATGGAGCCGATTGTTGGTATGAAAGAGCCCTATCGGTATCGAAATAAGGCTCAGTATCCGATGGGAACAGATAGAGAGGGAAACCTAATAACGGGCTTTTACGCTGGAAGAACCCATTCTATTATTGCAAATACTCAGTGCTATCTAGGCAAGGAAGAAAACAAAGAAATATTAGAAGCTATTTTAGACTATATGAGAGAAAATGGTGTTACTGCTTATAATGAAGAAAGTGGAGAGGGACTGGTGCGCCATATCCTAATCCGCACTGGGTTTACCAGTAAGGAAATTATGGTGTGTCTAATTATCAATGCCAATACACCTAAAGCCCTGCCAAACCAGGACAAGCTATTAGAGATACTAAGCAAATATGACGGTATGACGAGTGTGTCAATTAATCTCAATACAGAAAAAACTAATGTAATCATGGGACCTAAAGTATTTACCATATGGGGAAGTCCTACTATTACAGATACCCTACACATTAAGGGTGACAAAAACCAAGGACTAACCTTTAAAATATCCCCACTTTCTTTCTATCAGGTAAATCCTGTGCAGACAGAAAAGCTTTATAGCCTTGCACTAGACTATGCGGGGCTTACAGGAGAAGAAACCGTTTGGGATTTATATTGTGGTATAGGAACTATCTCACTATTCATGGCAACTAAGGCAAAAAAAGTATATGGCGTAGAAGTGATTCCACAGGCCATTGATGATGCCAAAGAAAATGCGCTACGTAATGGACTCACCAATGCAGAGTTCTTTGTGGGAAAAGCGGAAGAAGTACTACCAGAAAAGTACGAGCAGGAAGGTATCTACGCAGATGTTATTATAGTTGACCCACCGAGAAAGGGTTGTGATGAAGCCTGTCTTTCTACCATGCTTAAAATGGGCCCGAAAAGAATTGTGTATGTAAGCTGCGATTCCGCTACCCTAGCGAGGGATTTAAAGATTTTGTGCGAGGGCGGATATGAGCTAAAAAGAGTTAGGGCAGTGGACCAATTTCCGCATACGGGGCACGTTGAGTGTATAATAATGATGCATCATTGTGGTGAAAAGAAGAAAAAGTAGGTTTTGACCAGAAGATGTTGTGGTTTAAATTCAAACAACTTTGAATTGAGTAAAAAAAGGGCAAAAATCGAGATGAAAATGTCGAGTTTTTGCCTATTTTTTTACCCGTTTTTATAGATGCATAGTACTCGCAAAACAGTAGTAGTACCTAGCATAATGTGTAAGATTACAGAGGGACTAGGTATCAATGGTTCTTATGAGTAAATAAATTGTACATCAGGGGGAAAAGGTGTACATTAAGAAAAGGATTTTACTCAATTTCAAAAAAATAAAACAGTAAATTTAGAAAAAAAATAAAAGTAAAACATTGAACCTTTTCTTATTTTTACGGGTATTAGAAGTGTAAGGAAATTTAACCATCTTAAAAATAAGAGAAAGAGAGAGTAAAGATGAAAAAAACTATTATTCTAACTATTACCACTGTAATTCTATTAGCATGTGCAGGTTGTGCGGCATTTGACAATGCCAATGAGTCTGTTAACGAGGAATGTTCGTCTTTCACATCGCAGACAGGTATAACTACCGAAGATTTACTTATCATAGATGATACTATGACTGAGGCTGTAGAGCAAAGCATTGACACCACTTGCCTTGATGATATTTTAGTTGCTTGCTGCAATAACGAGCTTAGCCGTGAGTGGAATATTTTTAAATCCGATTTGGAGCAGGCTGGATACACTGTCAATTTGAGCGAGGGGCAGTATTGGATTAAAGATGTTGCCAATGGCGAAAGCTATATCTACGGAGATATAAGTAATGAAACTGGTATCGACCGCGTTGTAATCATTGGCTATCATTTTATTTGCGATAGGATAGATAGAACAATTGAGGTGAGGTTTATTGATGAACATACCAACTATTATTATGAAGTTAGTGAGCATTTGGAAGGTAAGGAGGCAAGTAACCTTGATTTCATCCGAAACTGGCTACTAAATGACTAGGCTACTTATACCTGTATCTCCCCTGAGAAAATGAAAGTTTGAGAGTATGATATGGACACATATATAATTTGTGCCTTGCATGGTGACCAAGAGGCGTTTATGCAGTTGTATGATGAATATGGTGAAAAGGCCCTTAGGCTTAGCATGGGCATCACCCGGCAACGACAGCTGGCCGAGGATGCAGTTCAAGAAGCTTTTCTTAGAGCTTATCGCAAGGGACATCAATTTAAGAAGAACGAGAATTTTGGACCTTGGTTTTATCGAATTGTAATTAATGAGAGTAAACGGGCCTTATCTCGCCATCCACTGACGGTCGAACTAAACGAGGATGTTGCTAATAAGGCGTCTTTCACTGAGCAGGTTCACTTGAACATGCTGGTTGAGCAATGCTTATTAATGTTATCTGAGGAACATCGAATTGTGCTGAGTTTAAAGTTTCTCATGGGATATAGCGAAGCTGAAATTGCTCAGGTGCTCAAAAAACCTGTTGGAACAATTAAATCCCGTCTGTATTACGCAAAGCAGGCTATGTCGCAAATAGTAAGTGGAGGTGACATCAATTGAATGATTTTGAAATTACTAGTATCCTTACGGAGTATACACGAGAAGCTGCAAATGCCAAAGAGGCTTTAGGGGTCGCAATAAAAGCCCGTGTTGCAAACGAGCCTCATGCTGTTATGGAAAAGCCACAGAAAAGATTTGTCTTGCGATTCACTGTTGCTGTTGCAGCATTTGTGCTTTTATTAACCGTCTCTATGCAAAGTGTTACAGTTCAGGCATTTGCCACTTTTATATACGAGAATGTAATCCAACGTATCTTCCAACAAAAGGAAATTAACCAAAACATAGAGGGGATTTATGAATTGGAAACACTGTTCCCTCATGGTGAGATTGTGTGGGCAGATGGGTCTGGTTTGGCAAGCTATGTGATTTACATTGATGAAACATATAATGTAGAACAGTCGGAAAACCTGCTGCTTATTACTCCTAAATATGAAGGCTCAGTACTTGATTTACCGCCAGTATTTATGGAAATTACTCAAGTCACAAATACAACCATCGAAGATATAGTGGCTCAGTATAGTGCCGACGGGGTATTCACGCAGACGGGTACAGCATCTGATGATTTCCCGTATGTCGTGCTATATCATCAAGATGGACAACAATATAACAGTAAATGTAATGTTATTTATATTAGGGATAACGAGTGTGGCGGCGTATTCGTTATTACCGCACAATATTTTTTTGAAGCAGCCGAAGGACACGGTACACGCTTTGGGTATGCCCTTGGAACACTGGAAATTATTGATGTCTCACAGTATGACATAAACGCTGAATAAACATTTCTATTATTGGCAGTGTGCTTATTACTGTTGAAGACTTACCACAAGTTTATTGAGCAAAATAGCAATGGTTTTATTAATAATGCATTGATGAAAGGATAAAGACCATTATGAAAATAAAGAAAATATTATTGATTGTGATGTGCATTGTGGTTGTTTTGTTGACGGTTATCACGATTGCGTTTGCAACCTTTATTGCAAGTGAAGACCCCCTTGAAGAAGATGCACAGCGGCTAGCCTTTGGTAAGGTATTGTGGGACGTATATCAGCAGGGCACCCTTCCTGACGGTCAGGCGCTAGATTATATGGGTATGGAAGCCGCTGCTACCAGCAGTTTCGCTATCACCGACGTAGATGGAGATGGGCAGGAGGAGTTGTTACTCTTCTGGGAAAGTGGCTCTATGGCAGGAACAGTTGGGTATGTTTTCGGCTATGATGACGGAGATGTCCATGTGGAATTGTCCGCGTTTCCAAGTCTGACTTTCTATACCAATGGGGCTGTGGAGGCAGATTGGTCACACAACCAAAACTTAGCTGGAAAATTCTGGCCATATGACGTCTACCGCTACGATACGGAGAAGGATGCCTACCAGTCACTTGGAGGTGTGGATGCTTGGGACAAACGTGTTCGTGAGGAAAACGAAAAGGGTGACCGATTTCCCACCGATATTGATACTGACGGAGATGGTGTTGTCTATTATCTTCTCCCTGCCGACTGGAACGGACAGTATGATATGCCCATGGTGGATGGTTCGGACTATGAAAGTTGGAGAAACGCTTACATGGATGGGGCGGAAGAGATTAGTATTTCTCTCCAGAAGCTAACCGAAGTAAACATTGCCGCTTTGGGATATCCGAAGCCAAGCATCTCACTTCCTCAACCACAGGGGTGAATTAATTTAACAAAAAATAATTATTGGCGATGAGTAATGCCATAGGACTGAGTTCAAGAAGTCGACAACAGATGATTATAAGAGCATTTGAGCATTTTGAGAAATTGGGGGAAAGGAAGGGTAAGGGAAGTTCAAAAGTGAATATGGGTAGAAATACAAGGCAACAGATTTATAACTAAGGGTATGTTTTTTTAAATACAAAATGGTATAATATAGAATGATGTATTTCAAGGGGAGGTATTAAATGTTAGCAGATGAAATTAGGGCAGGAGAATCAGCCAATATAGAGTTTAAGATTGAAGTGCCTAAAAAGAGTGAAAAATATATAAAGAGTGTCATCGCATTTGCTAATACTGCAGGTGGCAAGATTGTTATTGGCGTGGATGATGAAACGC
>JAVBUZ010000135.1:0-4506 GCA_031554725.1 Lachnospiraceae bacterium
ATTTATTCGTATAGCTCCTTTACTGCTCGTTCCCAATATATTTCAGGAATATTCGGCCACTCACATTTTCCAAGTTCTTCCCTACAAAGCTCCATTGCTCTTGATAAAACTTGCGCACCACCAATTTTACCATCTTTTAAAAGTTTTTTTGTAAAATAGCTCCAATATGGTGCATGAATGTGTAATTGTTCTTCTTGCATGTCCCTTATAATCATATCTATATCATATTCTAAACTAATAAATTCCTCTTTCCAGCCCTCCATACTTCCATGTAAAATTAGGTATTGAGACTTCCCCGCACTATGAAATGGCACTCCAACAGACCCTGGATTTAATAAAACTCTTTTATTATGTACTATTTTGCCTTGCTCATGAGAATGCCCACATATAATTAGCTCCTCTTCAAAGGAATCCATGATTTCATAGGTTCTCTCTGCATCGGCAGACATTTTTTCTCTTGCACTATATGGTGACCCATGGCATATAATAAATGGCTTATAGCCATCTAAGGTCATCTTTTGCTGAATCGGAAGTGATTCAAAGAAATCAATATCATACTCCGATAAATGCTTATAGGCATATAATAGCATTCCTGTAGTAGAATTGTTATCTGCCCAGCTATAAGTCTTGCCACCATTTTCTCTATAATCTATCCAATAATCTTCCTTGTTTCCCTTAATAAAAGTACAGTCATATTTTTCTCTGTACTCATAAAGCATTTTCATTGTTTTCTCTGGATAGGCTAGTTCCCCAACATAATCACCTAAAAACAAAAACATGCTAATACCTTGTTCCAATGCATGATTTATGCACGTATCAAGTGCTACGTAATTTCCATGTATATCTGCAAAAACTGCAATGTCCATTTATGTTCCCCCCTATGCTCTATTCAGAAAGTTCATAACCAATTTAATCATCGTTTCTTTCTCATCAGGTTTTGATTCTGCTATCATAATAGTAATGGCAACCAGTGTATAGTCTTCAATAATCTTCTCACCATCAATAATCAACATTCCGTTCTTTTCCAAGAAATACAGAAACATGGTTGCTGCTATCCTTTTGTTTCCATCCAAAAACGAATGGTTCTTTGTAACAAAATATAGAAGATTAGCAGCTTTTTCTTCTCCTGATGGGTATACATCTATACCGTTGAATGTCTGATAAATTGTTCTATGACACCAAGAACCTGCTTTGCATCTAACATGTTATCAGTTCTTTTCATAATACGCACCACCTCATTTAACTGACTGATGCGATTATTGTTCACAGCATAACCTTTAAATATGTATTCCTTCAGAACTGAATTAGCCCATTTTCTAAATGCGATTCCCCTTTTTGATTTTACTCTATAGCCTACTGAAATAATAATATCTAAATTATAGTATGCTGGTGGCCTATATGCTTTATTATCACTTCTGTCGAAAATTTCGACAGAAGTAGTTTTATCAACTTCCTCTTCTCTAAATATATTTCCAATATGATAGGCAATCGATGAACGCGCCGTGTCAAATAGTTGTGACATTTGTTCTTGTGTCAACCACACAGTATCCTTTTCTGGTGTAATTTTAACATCTAGTCTAAGTTCCCCATCTTTAAATGATACTGATTCATTCGACATCCTCATCTTTTCCTTCCTTATCAACTAATCTTATTTCCAATTTTTTATTTAGACTTTCCGCCAATTTAATAAGCAAATCAACTGTCGGATTGTAGTCTCCTCTTTCAAATCTTGTAATATTCGGTCTCTTAATACCAGATGCATTTGCTACTCCCTCTTGTGTCATCTTAAGTTCTTTTCTTGCTGCAATATATTGTTTTGCAATATCTTCTTTTAATCGTTTCTGCTCGATTTCAACCATAATATTAAATCCATCGTTGTTAATCACATAATTTTTCATACAATTTTCTCCATTAAAAAGGAACATAAATGATACAATCATTGTATCATTTATGTTCTATATCTGCAATCAAAAACACTCTACTATTTTTCTACAACTGGAATCCACAATTCGCAAAAGACTCCTGGCTCACCATTTTCAAAATAAATTTCATAGTCTGTGTCCTCTGTCTGGTCATATTTTGTATTTTGCACAAACTCCTTAACAAAGTAACTCCACATCTGGCTAATACACTCGCCATCTTCACCCATGCACTTAAATACTACGTACTCCTTAGGCTCTGTTTCCCATAGCGTAAACCCTTGTTCCAGTAAGCTGTCTAGTTCACTGATATTTGTTTCCTCATCAATAATCACTCCAATACCATAGTTGAATGTAGTGGAATCCTTTGTTGTTGGACTACATAGCCCATACAAATCCCTTTTTCCTTCGGGTCTTAAATTTCTTATTACCTCTACGCTTTTTTCTTGGTTACATTCCTTCCAAAAGTCAGGTATGCTGTGATCATTTTCATCATTAATGATTTCGTTACTAAATGCCCTTACCTTTGCAACAAACTTTTGCTTTCCTCTTTTTTCAATTCTGTAGTCCATAATGCTACCGCCTTCCAATGTTATTTTAATTACAAGGGGGTTGAATAGACTTAGCTTAGTTCCTTTTACTTTAGCTTGCTTGGGTGTGACACCGTGAAATCTGGAAAATGCTTTTGTAAAGCTTTCAGGCGTTTCGTATCCATATTTGTACGCCGCATCAATTACTGATATTGCTCCTGTTTGAAGCTCTTGCCCTGCAAGTGATAGGCGTCTATTACGAATATAGGTATTGGCTGTCGTCTCTGCCATCAAGCTAAAGGTTCTGTGAAAGTTATAGCTTGACATACAAACTGTCCTGGCAACATCTTCATAATTGATATCCTCTAAGATATGCTCCTCCATATAGGTAATCGCCATCTGCAAAAGCTTTATCCACTCCATAACAATCCTCCTTGTTGTCAAAGTCTGGTGACTTTGTGCTTCTACATAATAACAAGCAGCTCCCATTTATTCCTGTCCGCGTTTGCTTAGTTTTGTCCACATTACATCTGGCAAAACATTTCTACATGGTCAATTCCGTCCTCTAGATAGATATCTGACTGTGTCTTAAATCCTACACTGCCATAAAATCCTTGTAAGTGCGCCTGCGCCGAGATTCTAATTTCTGTTTCCCCTAAGCTCTCTTTGATAAATTGCTGTGCCCTTTCAAGCATTTGAACTCCTAGCCCAAATCTTCTATGAGTTTCCTTGGTTACTACCCTTCCGATGGATACTTCGGGATATTTTACCCCTCTTGGCAGAATTCTTAAATATGCTACTACCTGCCCATCATCTTCTGCAAATAGGTGATGAGATACTTTGTCCTTGGAATCTAAATCATGATACACACAATTCTGCTCCACAATAAAAATATCTTCCCTGAGCTTTAATATTTCGTAAAGCTCGTTTGCCGTTAGTTCATCAAATGTCTTCAGTTTCCAGTTCACCCGTCTATACTCCTATTTATCATTTCTTCATTATTTCAAGTGTTTCTTCAAGAGAAATGCACTTCGCATACCTCTCCTTCCACATAAACTCATTATAATATTTGTAGCTATCTTCGGCAGTCATAAACTCATTATCAAATGTTGAATTGGCATGTGCTGGTATTATCATCTGAAATCCATGTTCAAAGCCACACTTTATGGTTGCATCGATGCAATAATCTGTTTGCAGTCCTGCTACAATCACTTGTTTTTCATTTTTTTCTTTAAGATACTCTAATAGTCCTGTTCCACGAAAAGCGCTGTTAACGGTTTTATCAAATATCTTTTCTTCACTATCAGGGCAAAACTCTTCATATATCTCAAAGCCTTCATTCCCCTTCGTCAAGGCTTGTCCTATGCCATCGTCATGCCTTACATATATAACCTCTATGCTATTCGCCCTTGCTGTTCCTATTAACGCCTTAACATTTGCCACAAAGTTTTCAAAACAATATAAGTCCTTGTTTGTTATTAACTTCTGAGTATCTACAATTAATAATATCATATTAGTTTACCTTACTTAGCTCTCCTGTTACTGAATCTATTATCAGACCTGATATAGCTATTTCCTTTGGTACCAGTGGATGCTCACGCACTAATTTCACAGTTCTTTTAATAGAATCATCCAAATCTTTAAAGCCTGTTAGCCATGAACCAAAGTCAATGCCGCAATACTTGAGCATATCGATATTCTGAGTCGCTACTCCACGAGCTTTCATCTTACCAATCATTTTTTCACTTTCCGTGTACCTTGCTCCACAGTCGGTATGACCGATAATCAAGATTTCTTGAACATCTAGCTCATATATTCCAATAAGAAGACTTCGCATAGCACTTCCAAATGGATGTGAAATAAGCCCTCCAGCATTTTTTATAATCTTTACATCACCATTTTTCATTCCAAGAGCCGCTGGTAACATTTCTGTTAACCTCGTATCCATACAAGTAACTATTGCAATTTTCTTATTTGGATATTTGCTAGTAATATATTTCTCATAGTCCTTGTTTTCAACAAATTCCTTGTTGTACTTAAGTATTTCGTCAATCATA
>JAVBUZ010000051.1:0-8256 GCA_031554725.1 Lachnospiraceae bacterium
ATTCCTGAAACTTGCCCTCTTCAATAACACCTCTTGCCTTAGCCATTTTCATTGCTAGTAAGTAAAGAGCCACTAGCTGTGCGCTATATGCTTTTGTTGTGGCTACTGAGATTTCCGGGCCTGCCCAGGTATACATGATGCTATCTGCTTCTCTAGCAATCGAGCTTCCGACAACATTTACAATACCTAGCACCTTAAAGCCCCTTACCTTTGCTTCTCTGAGCGCCGCAAGGGTATCTGCGGTTTCGCCGGATTGGCTAATTACAACCACCATTGCGCCTTCTTCTAAAATCGGATTACGGTAACGGAATTCCGAAGCTACATCTACCTCCACTGGTACGCGAACCAAGCTTTCTATTACATATTTTGCAGTAACTCCTGTGTGATATGCGGAACCACATGCAACAATATGAATTCTCTTAATATTTTTTAGTTCCTCATCTGTCATCTTAAGCTCGTCAATCACGATATCATTATCCTTAATACGTGGAGATATGGTATCCGTTATTGTTTTTGGTTGCTCATATATTTCTTTTAGCATGAAATGCTCATAACCCGCTTTTTCCGCAGCATCTGCATCCCAATCAATTTGTACAGCTTCCTTGGTAATTTCTTCTTGGTCTACTGTGTAAAAATGCATATCATCTTTATACAGCTTTACAATTTCTTGATTATTTACATAGTATACGGTTCTAGTATATTTGAGAATTGCAGGAACATCTGAGGCAATAAAGCAACCATCATTGTTTTTTCCTACAATCAGGGGACTATCTTTTCTAACTGCATATATTTCATCTGGGAACTGCTCAAAAATGATCCCTAACGCATAAGAGCCTTCCACACGGTGTAAAACCTTTGTAATAGCTTCTAATGGATTTCCTTTAAAATAGTAATCTAATAAATGAGCCAAGACTTCTGTGTCTGTTTCTGATTTAAATTCATAACCTTTATCCATTAATTTTTTCTTTAAAGGTAAGTAATTTTCTATTATGCCGTTATGCACTACTGCAATGGACTTATCCTTGTTAAAATGAGGATGAGAATTTACATCACTGGGTGCTCCATGGGTTGCCCATCTTGTATGTCCGATTCCAGAAAATCCACTCATAGTCTCGCCACCACGAGTTAAATTTTCCAATACCTTAAGTCTTCCTACTGCTTTTTCAATATTGATTTTCTCGCCATCGAAAATCGCCATTCCCGAGGAATCATAGCCTCTATATTCTAATTTTGCAAGACCGTCTAAAATAATAGGGGCTGCTTGCCTTTCACCAATGTATCCAACAATACCACACATCTTTGTCACCTTGCCTTTCCTAAATATAAATCCTTAATATATATATCACAAATGCGTTCAATATTCTACTCTTTTTTCCAATAACTTTGACTCATGGTAAAATATAAAATCATTTTTTTAGGAAGGTGCTTGTAATTTTTTCCAAGAAGATAGCCTGTATACTTGAAAAAACATTGCATATAAAAATAAAACAACAAGCCTATTTTTCTAGAAGAGAATAGTAATTTTGTCACTTCTTTTACCATCTTTTTGCCCTCTGATTCTGATTTAATACCAGCAAACGCTTCTGGATTATCTGCCTGTGAAACAGCTAGGTCAAAATTTCTTCTAAGTTGTTGCATAACCGTATAATTATGAGAATGAACCACCCTCGCCTGTGCTGCATAAGCTATTTGCCATCCATTCTTAATGGCTTTTGCCGCAAAAATCATATCCTCATTGAAAATCGTATGTTTAATAAATCCACCCAATTCATTAAACACATCCCTTCTATAAGCGGCACATACGTTGGAGCAAAAAAAGGTCTTAATGCCCTTTTTTTCTAAATCTGAAGCCTTTTGAATATGAGCCTCTTCTGGATAATTGAAGCTTCTAGTATATCCTTCAATGATTCCACTGTCATCGCTTGGAAGCTGTCTAGCATAAGAAACCGCTGTCTTTTCTTCTTCCAATGGCTTTAAAAGATTTTCCAACATAAACTCATCTGCTGGCATGGCATCCTGAGTCATCATTACAAATATATCTGCATTTGATTTTTCTACACCAGCATTTCTTGTCCCACCATGGTCAAACTCCAGCTTCGATAAATGTGTAACTGAAATTATATGTTTATATTTTTCTAATATATCAGTTCCATTTATGAGTTGATCAAAATACTTTTCCTCGGTGTTCATAAGGATAATTTTATGAATGTCCACAGTTTGATTTACCAATGTCTCTAACAAAGAAAGAAACTGTTTATCTGGCTTATATAACGGAATAATGATATCTATTTTTGACATAAGGTACCTCACATTTAAAAAAAGGGATCGTTTTTGGCGATCCCTTTGCAATTACATTTTCTATTTTATTCTGGATAAGTAATGTTAGGCTGATATACTGCTATAGCATCACGAATTTTCTTTGAAAATTCTTTTACTTCAGATGATGTCTCGTAGTTCTTATCGCCAAATAAGAACTCATGTGCCCAAATAACATTCTTCTCTAAATCTAGAGGAAGAACACAGTCACCGTCAGAACCAAGTTTTCCTGTTGATAGGTATTTTTGATTTGGGAAGCCCGCCTCATCTACTACATTATATTTTGAAACATCAGCTAGTAATGAAAGGATTTCTTCCATCTGTAAAGAAGTATATACATCACCTGCAACTGCATTAGCAATCTTAGTAAGTGTCTTTATATCTGCTTTCTTTGTTGTTTCAGCGATAGCCTGTAAAACCTCTCTTTGACGTTCAGCTCTCTTAAAGTCATCACCCTTTGTATATCTGATTCGACAATAAGCAACTGCTTGAAGACCATCTAAAAGCTGATATCCTTCAGATTCTACTTTTTTGTAGGTACATTTTAGGTTTTCAGACATCGTTTTTTGGTAGTTGTTGATATGTTTTAATTCTTCGCTATCAATGTCAATATAGATACCGCCAAGAGCATCAATTGTATCCTTTAATCCTCTAAAGCCTACTGTTACGAAGTCAGTAATATTTAAATCCAAGTTCATGTTCAGCATGGTGATTGCCATTTTAGCACCACCCTTCATGTATGCTGCGTTACATTTTTGGTATTTATCATTACTTAGGTTTAAATAGGTGTCACGATATACAGATAGTAATTTAACATCACCTGTATCCTGATTAATAGATGCAATAATCATACTATCACTTCTTGTACCTGATTCTAATGCTCCACCTGTTGAGTCTACACCAAAGAGTGCTATATTTCTGTAGCCCTTCATGGTTTCATTTTCTTTAACTGGTTCGTTAATTGAAATATCTTCTTCCTTAATTTCAACTCTGTTAATAGGGTTCTTATCCAAGTCCTTTATTTGATAAAGGGCTGCTAGCATAACCACAATTACTACTATTTCCGCAATTAAAATAATTGCTTTTCTTTTACTTTTTGCTTTTCTTTTTTTTGCAGACGTTTGTCTTGGTCTAGCATTTCTTTCTTGGTCTTGTCTCGTGTTTGTTGCCATTTCTTTTCTCCTTACATTTTGTTACAACTTCACTTCTAATAGGCGTTCTTATTTATGAACCCTGTAAAAAATGTTAAAAATAAAATCTTTATATCAAATCCTAAAGTCCAGTTCTCGATATAATATAAATCATATTCCACTCTTCGTTTTATGGAAGTGTCTCCCCTATATCCATTTACCTGTGCCCATCCTGTCAGTCCTGGACGAACCTGGTGTTTTACCATATAGCGTGGAAACTCTTCTTTAAACTTTTCAACAAAATGTGGTCTTTCCGGTCTTGGCCCGACCAGGCTCATATCGCCCCTAAGTATGTTAAATAACTGTGGCAATTCATCAATACTAGTTTTTCTAATAATTTTCCCAATCTTTGTTACTCTTGGATCATTCTTAACCGTCCATGCTTTTTTTTCTTCTGATGCTTTTTGAAGTTCCATACTTCTAAACTTGTACATATAAAATGGTCTATTGTGAAGACCTACTCTTTCCTGTTTAAAAATAACAGGACCAGGACTTGTCGCTCTAATTAATATAGCACATAAAATTAAAACAGGGGAAGTTACAATAATTCCCAATATTGAGCCGACAATATCCATGCATCTTTTTGCTAATATGTTCCCTGTATTGGTTAAGGGCACATATCTTATATTAATAACTGGCAGTCCCATCAAATCCTCTGTATATGGTCTGCTAGGTATCAAACTATTGTAATCTGGTATAAATTTAGTGTGAACACCAGCTTTTTCACAAAAAGTAACAATTTCCTCAAATCTATTATAATCTTTTAACGATAAGGTAATTGCAATTTCATCTAGTTTATTTACAGGCAAAATGACATGTAGGTTGTCCACACGTCCCAAGACCTTTATTCCCCGATACAGCGTCCCTGCTGGTACACTATCGTCCAAAATACCACATACCACATATCCCCATTCTGGATTACCTAGAATGCGATCTATATATTCTTCTCCTGCTCTAGAATAACCCACTAGCAAAATATGCTTTAGATTATAACCTTTTTTTCTGAAAGTCGTTAATATCGTACGTATTATAATTCTAGAGAGAGTCGTCAAAAACACATTCAGCACATAAAAAATCACAAGCATCGTACGTGAAATATGCATTTGCTTCATAATGTACAGTAAAACCACAAACAAAACCAGACCGATTGTATTGGCCTTTATTATACTGTAGATTTCATATCTACGCTTTACGGTTCGCTTTGGTGTATATACACTGGAATAATAATATAGGATTAAGTATACTGGCACAATAAAAATTAACGCTCTGAAATATTCTTCCATTGGAAGAATTCCAACTTCCGCTCCCACTTGGTCTCCATTAACTTCATAAAACTTAATAAACCAAGCTAAAACATAAGAAACGGCAACAATGACTGCGTCCATCAACACATGTAACCTGTTGAAAACTTTTTGGTTGTCTTTTATCATATACGCCACCCATTTTCTATATCTTGAAATATTTTACAATATTATTACAAAAAGTACAACTTAAGAATTAATTAATTTAAAATATTTATGAAAAAATTACCAAAAGATTCCCCCACAATCTGCATTGTATTCTTATATAATTACCAAAAAACTTAAATTTAAATCTTATCTTGCGTCCTCGATTTTCTTTATCAAAGCATTTTTTAAATCCTGCAATATTTCCTTGAAAATATGCTTTTCCAAGTCCTTTTCTTATAAAAAACAATCCTTTAACTATTATTCCTACTAGAAGAAAAGGTAAATTTATTATTATTTGAAGAAGAGGCATATTTTTCCAAATAAGATAAATATTGTTAGCGGCTGCTAATTTTACTTTAAATTCATTATGCCTTGACCCACTAAAGCCGCTTCCCACATGAAGCACCTGCGCCTTTGGTTCATAAAAATTTTTATATCCGTAAATACGAGCACGATAACCAATATCTATATCTTCTAGATAAGCAAAATGTGCCTCATCAAAATCGCCGATTTCATCAATTACTTTCTTGCTGTAGAGTGAAGCTCCGGCACAGGCAGCAAATATTTCTTTAGCCTTCATATAGCTTACACTTTTTTTGCCCTTCCCTCTAGCAACTGCCCATCCCCAAGCACAGTATTCGTCACCCGCGTCATCCACAAGTTCTGGATTATGGTGCATTAACATTTGAGGGCTAATAGAAAAGACTTTCTCGCTCTTTTCTTTTTCTTCAAATGCCTCAACCAAAGATTGGATAAATCCTGATTTAACTTCTGTGTCATTATTGAGTAAAAGCACATAAGGCGTTTGTGCCGCCTTGATACCCGCATTTACTGCTTTATCGAATCCTGTATTTTCTTGAAACTCTATTAGCTGCACCTTCGGATACTTTTCCTGAAGCAATTGAATACTGCCGTCACTTGACCCGTTATCCACAACAATAACACAATAATCTGTATACTCTTGCTTGGCCAAAGAATCTAGGCATGGCTCCAAGAAATTCTTTCCGTTATAATTTGGAATAACAACCGTTACTTTCATTATCAAATCCTCATTTAAACTTTTTTCGTCTTAGTAGCAGGCATCCATACGATATTATAACCATATACTTGTATCATTTTTGTTAACTTTAAGCTTAAATCAATATAATTTGTTTCTGCTGCCATTTTGTTTTCCGAAAATCCCTTATAAGAAAGACCAACAATTTCCTCAAAAGCAGGCCATAACTCTTCGCGCAAATCCATAGAGCGTATGTCCACTGCATAAGCATCCTGCTGTAAAACCGCTTTATGCATATACCCTGTATATCCATCCCGTATGCCTTGATAGGGGCAAGTGCCGTCCTCTAAATATATTCCACCCGTTATTCTATTCCTCTTATCTAAAAGTCTACCTCCCACTGCGCCAATATCTTTTCTTGTTTCAAAGATATCGGTCTGATAATCCACCTGATAAAACCCTAAATGTTTTAGTGATTTTACACTTGCTTGCCAGCCCATGGTCTTTACAAAGCTTTCAACTGCTCTTTTTCCAGCCTCATAGGCATAGGTTTTGCTTTGTGGATTGGCCGCGGTAGAACCCCTATGGCAACGCCAGTGGTATAGCACCTTAGAAACGTGGGCAATTTCCTTTTGCATCACTGCTTGAAAATTAGTATCGCCTGCAAGGATTTTAGCAATTCCTCTAAGAACTAAATCATAGTCTTGAGCACCGTCATATTCTTTACGGAATCTTAATGCCTTCATAAATGCCGCTTCCATTACAGTAAAATGACAAATATAGTTGTTCGTTAAAATTAAATCTAGATTGAATTCCTCTTTTATATGAGGCTCATAGTATTCTTTTCCTGTTTCGTCACACTTATCTTCATCAGAGTATATTAGCTTCAATTTGTTTCCACGGGCATTTGCCTCTTCTATTTTAAGAGCCACTTCATATATTGCGTCTAGGGTTAGCACATCGTCATGATCAAGTAATCCAATATAATCTCCCGTTGCATGTTCAAGTGCTGCATTTGTATTTTGTGAAATTCCTGCATTCTCTGATAGTGGTACAAAAACAATTCTCTCATCCTGGTAGGTAGAAACAACATCCTTAACCGAGCTATCTTTACTCGCATCCGCAAGAATTAATTCAAGATTTGAATAGCTTTGTTGCAGTACCGAATCAATCATTTCTCGCAAATACGTTTCATTGGTTTGGTATGTGGGAACTAATATACTAAATTTAAAATTCTGTTCCCAGCTTCTCTTTTCTTGCTCGACATATTCCTCTTTGGATATTTCCACATATGTGTAGCCATCCTGATAATTTCTTTGTAAACGTTCTAAGGCTGCAAGATAAGTATCTCGCAGCCCATTTCTTTTTAGATAATATATAGTTTTTTTTAAATTCGCAAAATTGATTTTACTCATATCCTATAGCACAGCTTTTAAGTCTTCTGTTAATTTCTCTACTTTTGCCTGTGCATCCTCTATACTATTTCCTTTTACGCCCATGTAGAATTTGATTTTAGGCTCAGTTCCAGAAGGACGAGCACAGCACCAAAAATTATCTGGAAGTTCAAAATAAAGTACATTTGAATTTGGTAGGTTTGTTTCAGATACTTCGCCAGTCTTCATATCCATGATCTTTCCGGTTTTGTAATCTCTAAAACGTAACACTTCTAAATCTCCAAATGCTTTTGGAGGATTCTTTCTCATGTTGTCCATAATTTCTGCAATCTGTTTTGAACCATCAATTCCCTTTAGGGTGATTGTATACTGAGTTTCTTTGTAGTAACCATATTTCTCATACATATCAATCATCATATCCCATAGGGTCATCTGATTTTTCTTACAGAAGGCAGCAACCTCGCAAAGTGCCATAACAGCTACAATTGCATCTTTGTCTCTTGCATGTGTTCCCACTAAACAACCATAGCTTTCTTCTAGTCCGAACACATAATTGTTGCTTCCGGTTTGTTCAAACAGTTTAATCTGTTCACCAATAAATTTAAAGCCTGTAAGAACCTCTATCATTTTTACATCATAAGCAGTTGTAATCGCTTCTGCCATATTTGTTGTAACAATGGTTGTTACCAATGCTGGATTAGAAGGCATGGTCTGATTTTTGGTCTTTTCACGCAATATATATTCCGCAATAAGCATTCCCGACATATTTCCAGTAAAAGGAACATATTCTCCGGTTTTAGCATCCTTTGCATATACGCCTAAACGATCCGCATCTGGATCTGTTGCAAGAACGATATCTGCATCCTTTTCTTTTGCTAATCTAAGTGCATAAGTAAAGGCTTTTGGATCTT
>JAVBUZ010000118.1:0-4248 GCA_031554725.1 Lachnospiraceae bacterium
TCATCTGCTATAGATCTTATTCCTTTATCAACTGTCTTTTGAATATATATATCACTTTCTTCTGGCGTCATAGCATTTACCAAAAACATACTAGTTGCTAATAATTCGATGATTAAGACTACACTCATTACAAGTAATCTCTTACTGGTTTCTTTTTTACTCACATAGCCGTAAAAATTGCTTCTATCTATCGTACCTTCATTCTTGCCACACAGACCACCAACAAATTCTAACCCCTGACACTCTCCTACTGCTCCACAGCAAATAATCTTTGAGGCTTTACTGGTTCCGCATAAAAGTCCGGTTCTCATACCACCACTTACTTTTCCTTCTATGCTTAGGTTTGCAATCGTTGCATTTTCAAGGTGTCCAAACAGCCCAACTGCCACTGTATTTTCCTGTTTTATGGAAAAGCGCTTTATTTTATGGCCATTTCCATCAAAAATTCCATGAAAGGGATGTGTGCTTGTGCCCATTGGGGTGATTTTTCTATTTTTAAAATCTAAGTCACTCATTAATATGTAGTGCTGATTTTGATAGTTTTCATCACCACTATTTACACTCTCAATTACTTTTTCAAACTGTTCTATCGTATAAATAGTAAAGAACTTGTCCTCTCTTTCAATATCTGAAAACCAATTTTCAGGATGAAATAGTGGATTCTCTTCTATTTTTTCTGCTTTTCCATCGTAAAACTCTTGGCATCGTTCCATGGTTCCTGCATTCATACCACAAAGTTCGCCGCCTTTATTGTGAGAAAATGCATAGGAATCGATAATTTCTCCACTATTATATCCCACTAAACCGCCATAGTGTCCACTTTCTTCCTGCCTCTTCTTCATCAACTTTCATTCCCCTTAAAAGATTTTCCAAATATGGGTGTTAAACCATACATATCCGAAATCAACTCTTGGAATAATCCGATTGCTCATTAAAAATCCTACAATTAGCCATGTTAACAAGGTGCAAAGGATCGATAAGCCTATCGATAGCCATATACGATTTTTAGGCTTTCTCTTCAGATTTACTGGTTCAATTGTTCTATTTACTCCTAAACGCTTTGGTTCTTCGAACTCTACTTGCTCTTCTTGTTCTTCTACCTGAGTATCTTCTACTTCTGCACTTGGGGCTTCTTCATCATCTACTTTGATATCTGTAAAATCATTATCCTCTTTTAGTACAAATTGGGGAAATTCCATCACTGGCATTTCTTTCTTTTCCATACATCTTTTTATTTTTAGAGGTAATAACCTTTTTTCTATTTCTCTATTGATAATTGGCAATGCCTTTTCATCTAGCTCTTCCTTGCTGTCCCAATTCACATTTTTTAGTTGAGCATAGGCACTTTGTAAAATATATGCTATCTGCTCGTCACGTTCCTCTTTCATGGGAAACTCTTTTCGCATTTGTCTGTCAATGCCTTGATAATAGCCGTCATAAAGCTTTTTAACTAACTCTTCTATCTCTTTTTCTGTAACGATTTTCATCTCTGACATGCTACCTTCTCCCGATTAGCCTTTTATCTTTTGAAACCTATTCTTTTAAATTATATTACATACGTTATTTTATGTCAATCTATTTGAAATCGGGCTTAGTTTGCTGTATACAAATATAAAGGATACAGTACTCCACACTCACAGTGTACCAAAACAAGTGCATCAAAACTGCAACAAAGTTGAATGTATTTTATTTATAATATATTTTGTAGCATCATTTAACTCATTAATGCTTTATAAAATTATTTTGTGGATAGCTAATAACAAACATAACATTCCTTCGAGCAGTCACTCTCGTTTGAAGGGAGGGAATGTGTATTGTTTGTTGCATGCTATGATAGAAGAAAAGTTTCTTTGCGAGCCGTTGGTTTTGCTTGTTTTTATATGTTGAAAGCTATTTGTCTATATATCTTTTCATAAATGCTGTGATGAAAAAGGATTCCTATAGAGCAGTGTTGAACAACGCTGGTACTTGGCGTGTGTACTGCATACGCCTATGTACCACTGCGTTGTTCATCAAACGAGAGTGACTGCTCGTAGGAACCTTCTTTCCATCACAGCTTTACTAATATGTACAGATAAATATCTTATTACGCGACATTTTTCTCCAAGCGAGAGCGACTACTCGTAGGAATTCTGGTTTCCAGCATATCCTTTAACCACCATACTTTCTATAGCAATTGAAATCGGCTGCTCGTAGGAACCTTCTTTCCATCACAGCTAGATTAACTCCAACTCCTTCATCCCTTTATATACCCCATCGCAATCTACGCAGTCGGTTATATAATCCGCGATCTTCTTTAGCTCAGGTTGTGCATTTCCCATAACAACTCCGATCCCAGCAAAGGTTATCATCTCCACATCATTAGAACCATCTCCAAAGGCAACGGTATCTTCTTGTCTCCCTCCAATATAATCTAAATAAATCTGCATACCCGTGGCTTTGTTTAGTCCGCTAATTCCAATTTCTCCTGAATCATCCGTACTTTCATCAAAGCTAAAGCCCGTCACATCAAAGTCTGGAGCTAAATCTTGCCTCATCTTCTGTATGGAAAATGGCGCATAATTAAACACTACTTTTTCTTCTCTAGGATAAGCCCCTACATCCTCACATACCGTAGTTTTGCCTAATAATTGTTGCACCTTCTTTTCGGACATTCCTATTTCTTTAAATTTTTCTTTTATTCTAAGAAAAGAACGCTCATTGGCTATCATTCCATTATCACATTGAATAGAATATACAAATTTATTCTCTTCAAGATAGGAGAAAAGTTTTTCCTTCTTTTCCGCATCAAGATATCGATGGTAAATTTCTTTTCCTTGGCTAATTACAAATGCACCCGCACCACCAATCACCCCGTCAAATCCCATTTTCAAAAGTTCATCGTCTATTTGATACTTACTGCGTCCCGTACAAATAAGTATTTTGTGCCCCTTCTCTTTTGCCGACTTTATAGCTACCCTTGCTGAATCAGGAATGTTTCCCTGCATATCTACAAGTGTTCCATCAATATCAAAAAAAATTATTTTCTTGTTCATTTTCTAGCCCTCTTATTTATATATTACATAATCCAGCATTTCCTTAGAAAATCCGGCTTTTTTTAGTTCCTCACCTGCATAATCCGGATATTCCTTTATGATAAGTCTCTTTTTGTCCGGCAATATTCTTTTTTCTATAAACGCTTGGACAAATTCATCTAAAAGAACTGACAATTTTTCTTTCTCAAAAACACGCAAAACCTTTCCTTGTCGTTCTAGAATCGCTGCTGGACTCCCATCAATTAGTGCAACTATGGTTCCTGGAATAAGCATAAATGCACGATCTTCCATGTGGGGTATTTCCTTTCCCCACACCTGAGCTGGATCTACTGCATTTAACCAAACAATACTATTTTCTTGCTTTTCTTTTGGTTTCAGTGCATTTACGATGCCTTGATAGCTCTCATTTTTGATAAATTGAGCACCAGACATACCTTTTACAAAATATCCTCTACGAACCTTCCCGATTAACTCCCAAAAACCTAAGATTTCTAGTGCTTGTCGCCAGGAAAACTGCTCCTTCACTCCTTCTTCATATGTCGTCAAACAGCTTTGAAAGGTTTCTCGACATAGAATAAGCTTTTCAAGAAAAATTTGTTCCAGTAAATCCTCCATTCCTAAGTTCTTGCTAGGTCTAATGATATCCCATCTGCCAGCAGATAACATCATAACGCGAACATTTACCCTTTGCCTTGGTGTCGCCTTTTTTAGCTTATCGCGGTTTTGCCACTGGCGTACTGGCACGTAGCTATCCGCACATACATATCCTTTTTCTGCAAGATTTAATAAAATATCTTGCACATCTCCCTTTTCCGGTATACTAGCTAAGGTTTTTAAAAAACTAGCGCCTCTTTTCTTTAACTCCGTATATACTAGAAGCTCATCCCCTTCTAATTCCACATCTCGTTCAGTTTCTTCCCAATTTATATCCTCATAATGAAAAAAACCAAGTGTTCCAGCCTGCGAAATCTTCCAAAAATAATCACCACCTGCAAACAATTTATCCAACATAGCTTCTCTATAGCTGGTAACCCTATTAGGAAAAATAACATTTTCCCAATAAGAAACCGGTAGCATATGCCCCTTATACTGTTCTAATGTATGCTTTAGCGCTTCCTCGCCTGGCATGTTTTTCTTTATCCCTGCCGCCAAAAGTGCCGCATACGTCTGTGCTGGCTGTGTATCTGCCTGATTGCGCATAGCTTTCATGGTG
>JAVBUZ010000048.1:0-26505 GCA_031554725.1 Lachnospiraceae bacterium
TTTTTTGTTTTCTTAATCTCTTGGTCGATTTCGTTTTCTTTATGGATTTTGCTTTTTTCAAGGCTTTCATAAGCCCTCCTAAAGATGTTTTATCGTAATACGTCAACTTATGAATCTATTATCTTGATTCATCCACATATATCTTAGCACGACTTTGTATAATAGTTGCAACATCCTTTGCAGTTTTTTGACCTTCAAAGAAAGGTTGTGCTTCTTCATAGATAATATTATATAATTGTGCATCGTATCTTGAAAGAGATGTTGTATTATTAATCAACTCCCGTACTGTATCTACATCCTCTTGTGTTGCGGCGTAAACATAATAGATTTCATCATCATTTCCCCAGCCATATCCGCCTTTATTTCGCTCTATTTTCTCGCCATTTTCATCTAATAGGAAGTCGCCATTTGCATCCATTTCATATTCTGCAACCATAGCTTCTGCAAAAGTCTCTTCTAATTTTGTTTTAAC
Source organism: Lachnospiraceae bacterium (assembly GCA_031554725.1). Lineage (GTDB taxonomy): Bacteria > Bacillota > Clostridia > Lachnospirales > Lachnospiraceae > JAVBUZ01. The sequence goes on from JAVBUZ010000048.1 coordinate 473, forward strand.
CGTTGGAAAACCAAAGCTATATCGATCTGATCCCTCTGCACTTGCTACGAGCATAGATTCAATAAATGCCCATGCGCCATCTTTCACCTTTGATTTTGAATAAATACCCATCATACTATTTGTTCCATTTATATAAGATCCATTTGATGTTGAGCATGGATATCCTATAAATGTTGTCGGTTCCTTAAAAATTGCATTCGTAACCTGATATTCAGAAATACTATATAAATATTTATCCACAAGCATAAGCTTTCCTTCTTTCACTAGCTGTGGCATAGAAGGTGCATCCTCGTCCCAGTTATACTCCATGTCAAATTGATTAGCAAATTCTAGCACTCTGATAAAATCTTCTCCATCAAACTTACACTCACCTGTACTCCAATTTATAAAATCATTGGCACTATAATAAATGCAGTTACTTAACACACTAGATTTTGTTGCATATTCATATATTTGTGTGCCTTCTGGCATCCTCGCATATGTTTCCATCAAATCAGCCAATGTCCATCCCATTCTATCACCTACTATAGCTACGCTTGACATTAGCGTATTTATGGAAAAAGATGTTGGAATTGTACATAAAACATCATTTATAGTGTATGCCGTTAAAACTGATTCTACGAGCTCATCTCTAGATATTTTTTCGCTATTTTGTAAATAAGGTGCTAGGTCTTCAATTGCCCCTTTTGCTGCAAATTGTTCTAAATTCACACTACTTAGCTCAATTAAATCAATGGTGTTTCCTAGCAAAATATCATTGGTCATTCTATTAATTGCATCCTGATATGCATTTTCTTCCTCACCCATACTTTCGGAATAATTTTTTATTGTAATTCTATACTTATCACTTGCTTTATTAAATGCTATAATTGCTCTTTGAACAGAAGAATCTAAGTACATGGTTGCAAAGACAATGGTTTCCTTTTTTTGCTCAGGTGTTACTAATGTCCTTGTTAAGAGCACAATTTCTGAAGTCCCATCTTCCCAATCCATATAGTAAACGACTACTCTACCATCTGGTAGCATTGACACCGCTTGAACATAGTTACTATTAATATCACAGTCCATCAAATCCAATAGCTTTTCTGAAGTCTGAGTATCAATGTTGTAATCATATATGGAGCTCTCTGAAATAAATATCAAATCATTTCCTTGTCCGCGAGAAATATTACTATTATTAAAATTTCTAGGGATATTTGAAATAGTAGTTCCTAATGCCTTACTGGCTAAATCAACCTTCCTAGCCTCTAGTCCATTATTTCCCCATACAAACGCATATACCTCACCGCTATTGGTTCTTGCCAAGGCATTTATCCAATCAGCACTGACAGAAAACAGAGCTTTCCCAGTTGAGTCAAGTACATAAATGTTATTTCCATTTGAAAAGAATACATTTCCATCTAAATCAATCTCTAGGTTCTGAATATAACCATTTCCATCGGATAGCTGCTGAGTAATATCATGTGTGCAGTCAAGTGTTCCGTCTGCTAAATATTTTTTTATGCTATAGGTTGGATTGCTATAGTCAAAGGAGCCTCCCATTTCATCCCCTTGCGTGGGCGCATATTCGATAAACGCTATGTAGATATTTCCTTCACTATCTATTACCGTCTTCATCATATTGCAGTTTGCCTCAATTGTAACAGGAATATCTTCCACCTGAGCATTTTCATCCTCTATATTAATTTTTGAAATTCCTTGTTTGCTCTCACTTGTTTCCTCATCCCAAATATAATAAGTAAAATATACCTCGTTATTTGTAATACTAACAACATTATAGTTCATATTTTCGCCACTTGGGATCTTTATGTATTCTGGTAGGTATACATATGTTTCTTCGTTACTTTTACTGTCTTTTCCTTTTTCTGTGCTCGCATTGCCCCCGCATGCTACTAAGCCAGCTGCCATAACTACTGCTAATAAAAATGCTACTATCTTTTTCATATACTTCCTCCTCAAAACTCTTTGAATGCCACATCATCTTGTGTCTTACAATTTTCATTATACCTACATATATTATAAATGTCATCTTAAGATTTTCTGAAGTCTAGTAACATCTACACACAAAAGGGAATGCTCCGTAAGAACATTCCCTTTTATAAACTTATTATTATTCAGTTGTTACTACCGTTTCCTTTTGAGATTTGTTTGCAAACAAAATAGCTCCTCCAACAATTACCACTGATACAAGCATTAAAACAATGCCCACTAGCAAGGTATATGGAAGTGGATCAAGTACATAGACAACCCATGTGCTTGAAGAAAGATTTACCACGAAATGCACAATCATTGCTGGTAAAATTGTTTTGTACTTTTCTGTAATCCAACCTAATACAAGACCAATAAAAAATGCATAAATTCCCTGCACCCAATTTCCATGCATCACTCCAAACATAAGCGCTTGCAAGCAGTTTGCCATCCAGAATTTAGAAAATATACGTTTCGCATATTTCAAGGTAATACCACGACAAATAAATTCCTCACCAATCGGAGCCAATACAATTGTTGCAATAATTATAAATGCATTGGTACCAAAGCCTGCCATTTCTGACATTGCTACAAACTTATCAACAATAGAAGGTAATAAAAAGCTCTCTATAACTACCGTTGCATTGGCAAAAAAGCATAGGCCAATACCCGCTATTACTGCAACGAGTATACTTTGCATGCTAAGTGCCTTATATGACTTAAATACCTTTGGTCTAGGCTTTTTAAATAAAAGGTAATACCATAAACCAAACACAAAAACACCAATCACATGATAAAAGCTTACGCCATATGTTATCGTCTCAGTAGCTACGTTCATGTAAAGCTCCATAACTGCCTCTACATCTGTTGGGTCTATTCCTGATTTAACAAGTGCTACCACATATGCTGGTAAAACAACAATTAGCCCACATAGTAGCTGTAAAGCCATACATAAAATTGTAGGTAACCAGGATAAAAAGAAATATCCTACCTTGGCACCTGTACTTATTTTTGTTTCCATTACTTCTTTGTTTTGTTCTTCCATCTTTTTCTACCCTTTCCCGCATATAAAATAAAAACTAGTTTAAAAATGCTTCAACAATAATTCCTTCTGCTTCCTCTTCTGTTAATCCTAACGTACGAAGCTTTATTAGCTGTTCACTATTGATTCTGCCAATTGCTGCTTCATGAATAATTGCCGCATCTAAATGATTGGCATTAATCTCTGGTATCGAAGCAACTCTGGCTTCTTCCATAATAATCGAATCACACTGTATATGTGCCTGACATCTTGCGCTTCCTACTGCCCTTGGATGAAATGTCTGTACAGACTTTCCCTTAGCTACCGATCTAGAAATAATCTGTGCAGAGCTTCCTTCTCCATCCATAAATACATCCACGTTGGAGATTGCTGTTTGATTATCATGTGTCATTAACTTTTCTGTTACAAATAACTTTGTATCAGGGCCCATCACAATATCGGATTCTCTTTTTGTAGAATCAACACCTTCTATCTGTGTTGTATCAAGTGTAAAAACAGAACCTGCTTCCATAATAATCTTGGTTACTGGATTTAAAACATTGGTTCCTGTTCCATCGCCTTCTCCATAATGCACTTCTTCATATCTAACATTGGCACCTTCACCCACATGGAATACATGAATGCCATCATGCCTTGTTTCATTACATCCTGAGTTGTGAATACCACAGCCTGCAATAATGGTTACATTCGCACCCGGCTCAATATAAAAATCATTATATACAACGTCTGTCAATCCTGAGGCTGAAACTACTACCGGAATATGTACCTGCTCCCCATTTGTTTCAGAGCTAATGTGAACATCTATCCCTTGCACATCATGTTTTCTTACTATTTTTATGTTTTTGGTATCTCCATGACAAACTGCCGTTCCATTTTCCCTTAAATTGTATGCGCCTTCTTCTTTAAATCCTTGCGCATCAATAATGCCCAAAACCTTTTCTGTTATTTTATCAAAAGCCATCGCCCAATCCTCCTATTCTTATATTACCATTTACATATGATGCTTATCGCATCCACACAGTTCATGGCTTTCTAAAAGATTTGGCATAACTTCTTCTTTCGTGCCTATTTTTTCAATCTTGCCATCCTTTAAGAGCATAATTCTGTCTGCCATCTGAATAAGACGTTCTTGATGTGAAATAATAATAATACTTTCCTCTTTATTCTGATGTATCTCTTCAAATCGCTTTACAAGCATAGAAAAACTCCATAAGTCAATTCCCGCCTCTGGTTCATCAAAAATACATATTTTATGTGATTTTGCTAATGCTGTTGCAATCTCTATACGCTTCATCTCACCGCCTGAAAGAGTTGCATCCACTTGTCTGTTTAAATACTCTCTTGCGCAAAGTCCCACACCACTTAATAAGTCACAACAAACATTGTTATCTAGCTTTTTCCCCGCCGCTAAGCATAATAGCTTTTCAACTGTCATTCCCTTAAATCTAGGTGGTTGCTGAAAAGCAAATCCAAGTCCCGCTTTTGCTCTATGGTCAATATCATAATCAGTAATATCTTCTTCCTCTAAAAAAATATTTCCGCCTGTTGCTTTTTCAATGCCCATTAAAACCTTTGCCAAGGTAGACTTACCACTTCCGTTGGGACCAGTAATGATTAACATCTCACCTTTTTTAACTTCAAAGCTAACATTTCCTAATATATTCTTTTTCACCCCATCGTCATAAACGTCAAAGGTTAAATTCTCTGCTCGTAACATAATACTACCTGTATTCCTTTCAAAATCTTGTAAAAAAGAAACCATTATGGCAAATTCTCGCACCATGCATAACGGAGTAAGTATAACATATTATAATTCCTTCATCAATCCGCTAAGACCTTGTTCCTTGAATATTTTTTTGTAGTAATCAATTTCCTCTATAATTAGATTATCAATTACTTTCATTCCTAGAACTTCAACCGGTGCCTTATCATCCGTCAAAATATAACTTCCCGCCGAATATAAAGTTAAATAGCTTTCTACTTTCTGCATCTGTTGCTGTAGCTGTTCACTGCCTGTTATCTCAATCTGCTCTTTAAATGTCAAAATTGCCTCTTTATTATCCATAGCATAAAGCTCACGATTGGTAGAGCCTCTCACCTCTGCCGTGTATACACACTCAAAAACACTTGCGATGGTATCTGCCAAGTAAGCATTCATATTTCCTTCTTCCTCAGAATGCATATTCATATTTACCACCATAACACCATCTTCTTTTAAATGTTCTTTAACCATTGTAAAAAATTCTACCGAAGACATCTGAAATGGTATGGTTATATCTTGGTATGCATCTACCATAATCACATCATATTTTTTGTCTACTGCCTGTAAATATGCACGTCCATCATAGGTCGTTACCTTTACTGACTTAGGCAAATCAAAATATTCATTTGCTAAATCGGTTATTTTTTGATCAATTTCTACGCCCTCAATATTTACATTTTCAAAATAACGTAAGCATTGCCTGGCATATGTTCCAGTTCCCATTCCAAGAACCAGAATATCACCTTCACTTTCATTATTTATTCCCGCCATCATGGGTGCTGCAAGTGCATAGTCATAGTACATGCCTGTAAGAGAATTGTCTTTTACCATAATAGACTGTACTCCAAACAATACGTTAGTTGATAAAATAATACTATCACCAGTATCCTTTACTTGGAGATAATTGTAGATAGACTCTCCTTCATATACTAAACCATTTTCCCAAAAGGCAAAGCTACCTGACACACCAAAAAAAGAACAAATCAGAAAAAGAATCACTGCTACAGTACATTTGATAGCTTGTTCCTTTTTACTAATAAAATAAAATAAGGCCAGCACCATTAAAATTCCCGAGAAAATCAGAAAGGTTACTGAGGTTCCAACTGCTGGAATCGTCACAAATGTGGGCATAAAGGTACCAATGATACTTCCTATGGTATTAAAGGCTCCTAGCGTTCCTACTGTCTTTCCGCTATCCTCTAAGCTTTCCACTGTATATTTTACTAACGAAGGTGTCACTGTTCCTAGTAGAAATAATGGAAACACAAAAATAACCATACAAGCAATAAATGCCGATATAATAAGAAAATTATTACTTACTGTTAAAATAAGAAGAGCCGATATTCCAACAATGATATATTTACCCACTACAGGGATAGCTGCAATCCATATGGCCGCAATTAGTAGTCTTAAATATAGTTTATCTGGATTAGGATTCTTGTCTGCACTTTTTCCTCCCCAAATATTTCCAAGTGCCATAGCTATCATTATCGTTCCAATAATAATAGTCCAAACAATTTGAGATGAACTAAAATATGGAGCCAGTAGCCTACTAGCACCTAATTCCACGGCCATAACAGATACACCCGCAAAAAATTCTGTTAGATATAAGTAATATTTGTTTTTAAGTATGCTTCTTGTTTTCATCTAACTCCCTCGCATGAACATTCTTTGATTTTCAATCTATTATACCCGTATATTTTAGATTTCCGCAATATTTTATTATTACAACATTAAACAATAGCGGTAATACTACTCCTCCTAAGAATGGACAAAGCAAATTACCGAGCACTAGGCCCCCAAATCCCAAGCTAGAAAATAATAGCTGTCCTGCAAAATAAAATAAAAACATGTACAGTGCAAAGCGTATCATTTTTTGAATCCCAAAATCTATAAGCACCTTCTGTTCCACTGGTAAAAAGCGTAGCTTTTCCACCAGTTTTTTTTGTTTTTGATGTTCTCTAAAGTAAAGATATGGCTTAATATACAGAAAATCAGCCATACTTGCACTAAAAATACCAACCCACATGAATCCAAAATCACCTTCCTCCACAAATGCCTGATAAGGTGTACAAAATACTATAAAGGCAAGAAAAACGCAAAAACCTGCTCCAAACCATATCATCGTACTTTCACGTTGCCAAGCAAAAAAGCTTTTATAAAAATTTTCTATTAATATAAGCTGTGAGCTTCGCTGTTGCTGATTAAGCAGTTCTACTTCTGACCGCATATTTCTACCTCCTGACTTGTTCCAAACTGCACCATATGACCTTCCTTTATGATTCCAACAAAGTCCATCTTTTGCTCTATTTCCGTAGCAATGTGACTTGTCATCAGCACCGATGCTTCTTCTGTTTCAATAACCTCATATAGTATTTTAAAGAAATCCAAGCGAAAGACTGGATCCATTCCAGCCGTAACCTCATCAAGTAAATACAGGCAAGGTTTGTGCGCCATAGCAAACGCCATCTGAAATTTCATTCGCTCACCTCTAGACATTTTCCCATATACCTTGCTTTGAGTTAGCTCCATCTTTTCCATTGCGGTTTTAAATATTTGCAGGTCAAATGATTGATAAAATGTACTAAGTAGTTCGACATTTTGTTTTATAGTTCCATCTTCAAAAAACACGTTATCCTCAGACACATATCCAATCTTATTAAGAAAACTCATGCCATTTTGATAATGCTGCTCGCCATCAATATAAATATTACCGTCATAGCTCTTTTTACCTGCCATAATCATTTTAAGACAGGTCGTCTTCCCTGCTCCATTTGGCCCTGCTAATCCCATAATATACCCTGCTGGCAAAGAAAAATGAATATCATTTAAACGAAACCTTCCCCTTTTTCCAAATACATGATCCATTTCTAATATTATACGTTCCATTGCACTTCCACCATTTCCTTTAATCCTTCACAATTAATTCCCGCTTGCTTTGCATCTGCTATAAGCTCGCCAAGGCGTTTTTCTAGTATAATAAGCTGCTTCTCACGCAAGTAATCCGTATTATATTCGCAAACATAGAACCCCTTTCCTGCTACTGAGCGAAGGAGTCCCTCCTTTTCCAGTTCCTCATATGCACGTTTCGTTGTGATTACGCTAATCTCTAAATCACCCGCTAGAGCTCGAATCGATGGAAGTGCCTCACCTGCTCTAAGCTCCCCTGTTACAATTGCATTTTTTAGCTGATTCATTATCTGTTCATATATCGCCAAGGTTCCTTGAGGCTGTATTACTATTTTCATAACCTTCTCCCTTTTGGATTATTTACCCGTTTTGTTAATGGCGTTTTGAAGTTTTCCATTATCTCATAATCAGTTGCTGCCGCTACTGCCGATTGCCAATAGGTGGCATATTTTCGTGTTAATAGGAGCTGTATTACTACCGCAATTCCAACAAGCACCTGTTCCCATAATTTCTGCTTAAGCAGTCCACCAGCTTCTACAATTGCTCCATAATTTATTACAAGTAAAAGTGTAAATATAAAACCGGTGGTCTCTATGATACCTCTTTTGGATGCTATCTTTTTTTCAACTCCATTTACATTCATTCCACTGCAATAAAACGAAAAAATTGCATTGTTAATTATTATAGCTATTGCCGTGAGCGCATCTCCTCCTACAAGCATGGTAGCAATGCCTCCAAGTGCACCAATTGCTGTATGGAAACACATGCGAAACCAAAACGCTATTATAATGTACTGTCTACGCATCTTATAATCCATTGGACATAAAAACATTATCTTGGGCAACCGCATAGAATGTAAGGACGCAGATAAGCCTATCCATACAGCAGGGATTGCAACCAAAAGACATTTTACATAGCCATGTCTTCCAAAACTAAGCCCCATCATCAAAGGCACTATAATCATACAATATAGTAAGTACCATATCGCATTTAGCTTTCCATCTTCTTTTATATGTTCCCATCTATATGCTGAAAAGTAGTCTCTTACAATTAACTCTAACATAACTATCTCCTTTTGGTTATAAAGTACATAAGTTCCTCAATGGATGGCATTGAAACCTTCAGTGTCCTATCGTAATCCATTGTCCTTCGATGTAGCACTAATGCCTTTGTACCATAAACACCTTCCTCAAAATGTATCACTCTGTCTTTCGGAAGTAGCTTTATCTTATAAGATTCCCCCGTTACTATTCGATATTTCTCGCGTAGCTGTTCTACATCTCCTGAAAAAATAGACTTTCCCTTTTCTAAATACAGAATATAATCAGCAATACGATCTAAATCTTCTGTCAAATGTGTGGCAAGGATTACGCTTCTTGTTCCATCAGCAATAAACTCTTTAAGCACACAGAAGAACTCCTTACGAAACTCCAAATCAAAATTACCAGTAGGTTCATCAAGCACTAGCAGTCTTGCAGCATGTGAAATGGCAAAAGCTAATTGAAACTTTATTTTTTCACCTCGAGACAACCTTTTATATTTTCTAAATGGCTCGAGTCTAAAACGTGCTAAATACTGTTTTAGCATTTCATGGTCATAATTTCGGTAGTACGCCCCATAAAAGCTTCCATTTCTTTCCAATGTCATTCCTGCATCAAACATTTCGTCTAGTAAAACAACGCCTGTCATTTCCCGAATTTCTCGTTCATATTGCTCATATGCTTTTCCAGCAATCATAACACTTCCGCTATCTGGCTTGTATAAGCCTAAAAGAGTATGCAAAAATGTTGTCTTGCCTGCACCATTAGGCCCAATAAGCCCCAATATATATCCTTCTGGTAGCTCTATTGATACATTATCCATATGAAAAGCACCCAACTGCTTTGATACATCTTTAATCTCTACTAACATTTTGTACCTCCACCCTATGTACACGAACTGTACATATACATATATACACCATATATACAACCTTGTCAATTATTTTCATGCAAATGTTATGTACTAGTTTCCTAATTGATGGCCCTTAATATAATATTATTAATAATTATGCCTTTCATAGGAGAAATCAAATGGACAATTTTAATCAAAACGATTTCATAGAATTTCAACGTAGAAACCCTCCACCACCTCCACCTAGGAATCCTCCGCCGCCTCCACCTAGGAATCCTCCGCCACCTCCTCCACGTAATCCACTCTCACCGCCACCATTTCCAGGAGACGGGAGACCAAGTCCCGGCTTTGGTCCAGGTCCAGGTGGTCCTCCGCGTTCAGGTCCTCCGAATTATATTCCCTCTAGACAAATTGCTCCGCTTCGTGTCGATTCCGCTTCCATTAGAAACTGTATGAGAAGTTTTACCTACATTTGGTTACGCAATGGAGATGAGTTTTGGATGTTTCCTATTCAGCTAAGCCGTAATAGTATATCAGGCTTTCGTTGGAACCGCTTTGGATGGAGCTTCTTTGGTGTATCATTAAACCAAATCGATGCTTTTATGTGCGTATAAATTTTGTATTAGAGCAAGCAAATTTTAAATCTTAAAATAGCATTCCTTAAAAGCAGAGTAAAAAATGTCCGCTAGAAGGAATGCTATTTATGTGATTACAAATTCATATTTTCTTTTTCAATACTAATTACTACATTAATCTAATACCCGTACAATAGAGCCTTCATATATATCCTTCGTACTGGTTTTAATTATTTGATAAAAAGAATTAATTACCGTACTTTCAATTGCTACTGCTGTATCATTTCTATCCAGGACTTTGACATTTATCCTTCGAACTCGCCACTCTAGACCCATAATTCCTTCTTGCTGTTCCACAATATATACATATTTTAATCCATTTCCATCTTCGAGTAGTGATTCTGCTGCTATACAGTTTTCGAAAATATCTGATTGCTTTGTTATGCTAAGCTTTACATTCTGACCAATCTTAATCTCTTCATTCTCCACGCGCATTCTTACTGTGACATCATTTATGCCAGTTTTTATATACTCTACCTTTGAAGAATCAGAGATAACGGTTCCGCTAGCTAGCGTACATTCTAGTTTAAACTCATCTCCCATTACCACATAGCTACCATCATCTTTGCTTAAAACAGCATCCACAATTCGTTCCCCATTGTCAAAGGCATAGGTAAGGCATGGGCTGTCCGTGGTCCGGTCGCCTGTTGTTATACGCTGCTCCATAATCCGTCCTGTGTTTGGAGCATAAATCCATCCTGCATTTTCTAAAACTTCCTTTAGTTCCTCTATTACTTTCTGCTGATACTCTTTTTCAAGCTGATACACCTCTTTGGCTGCTGTATATGTTTCTTTTGCTGTATTTTCCGCATCCTCTATTGCTCTTTGAGATGCCGTAAGTGCTGCTTCCTTTGCTAGTAACGCATTCTCTACAGCATGATTACACTCTAGCACTGCTTGCTTTAGCTGTGATAGTTTAGAATCGGCTGCATCTCCACTACTAACCGCTCCTTCACTTATGTACTTCCCATATTCGCTAAGTTCATCTTGCGCTTTTTTCAGGTTGTCTCTTGCCCTATTAATTTTCAGGTCTGCATCTCGAAGAACGGTCTCATTATCCTCTTTTGCACGAGCAAGTGCCAGTTGTTTCTTTTTCTTTTCATTATTGCTTGTCTTGTTATTTTCCGCTTGCTGAATCTCTGTCTTTTTCATTTCTAGTTCTTTTTTCTCTATTAAATCCTTTAGGTCATCTACATCGATCTGAAATAATGGATCCCCACATTCAAAAAAATCGCCACTTCGTACCATGACAGTAGCTATTCGTAACCCTTCTTCTACATAAATTCCATATTCATTTCCTTGCTTTACCATGCCATTTGCCTTGATTTCATGTGAAATACTTCTTCGCTCAGGCTTGATCACTGTAACTTTAGAAAGTCCTGAAGTATAAATTCCTTTTGCTACAATCGTACAAACAGCCATAAATCCTAGAAAAATTCCGAAGCTTATAATTGCAATACGTCTCTTTTTCGTCATAAACACCGTTCCTTTAACCCTTTAATGTAGAAAACATAATCCCCTTTTCTAATGAATCCTTAAAAATAACAAACACAAAAATAGATACGACTAATACTAGTACCGAGGCCGCACATGCTTTTCCTGCCAAGGATGCACCAATTTCTGGCAAATATAAGGATAGGGGCCATAGGGATTTGTCTTCTAAAAATGCTAGCGGTTCTTCCATCATGTTCCAGCATTCCAAGAATCCTAGAACAAAGGTAGCAAAAATACAACTTTGCGCAATGGGAAGTCCTATTTTAATGGCCGCCTGAAACTCTCCTGCTCCGTCAATCCTAGCTGCCTCCAAAAGTTCCTTGGGGATTCCTGAAAATCCACGATACATTAAAAACACCGGAAAGGTTGAGAATATCGCAGGCAAGATAACAGCCGCCTGAGTATTATAAAGGTTCATTGCATCAAGAACTAAATACTTAGAAAGCATGGTTACTTGAAAAGGTAATAGCATAAGAATAATGTATACCGAAAAAAGCTGTTTTTTTCCCTTAAATTCATATACTGCAAAGGCCCAAGCACTTGGCACTCCAATGAAAAGCTGTCCACCTAAAATACATGCTGTTATCTTTATAGAATTCCAAAATAACACCAAGTATTGTGGGGTATAAAATAAAAGTTCTTTGTAATGCTGCAAGGTTGGATAATCTGGTATCCACTTCCATTTTATGTACCCTGTAGTATTTTGAAGTACAGGCTTCATTCGGCCCACCCACTCTATATCATCTGCAATGGAACCACACAAAAGAATCAGAACTGGCATACAAAATAAAATCCCAACCCCTACAACCAAAAGCCACAGAAGCCCTTTATATATTTTTTTCATCATATGGTCTCTTCCTTGTCCCAAATCCTTTTTAGTAGTAGGCTGATGCTTCCTAATACAATTGCCGCTAGTACCGCACCTGCCGCTAATTTATCCATATCCAAATTGGTGTACCAGTTATTAAATACATGCTGCAAAAGGTATATCTTTTGCTGTGGATATGCTCCACTTACTAAGTAGGCTTCTCGGAACACCTTAAAGGAGTTTAAAAGCGATAAGATGGTGATGGTATAAACATTTCCCTTTAGATTGGGAAGTACAATTCGAAAAAAACATTTTATTTTTCCAGCCCCATCTACCTTAGCCGCTTCTACAATATCCCCCGAAATACCTTTTAGTCCTGCTAACCAAAGTACCACCGTATAGCCTAGGTTTCTCCAAATATAGCTTCCTACTAAAATAGCAAAAGCACTGTTTTCTCCCATAAAATCCACATGACTACTAAGCCACATGTTTAGAAAGCCTTGTTTACAAAATAGCATCCTCCATACTAATACCACAGTTGCCGTGGGCATAGCCATCGGCGCTAAATATAAGAACTTATATTTTTCCCAGTTACTGACATTATCTAAAATAACTGCAACTAAAAGACCTAAAAGTAAAAGTAAAGGCAAGCACACAAGCACAAATCTTATGGTATTCATGACCGCTAAATGAAAAGCACTGTTTGTAAAAACTGTCAGATAGTTCTTTATTCCAACAAACTTACCAGATATGGCTGTAAAAAAAGAACGTCTTACCACATCAACAAAGGGAATTAAAACAAATATACTTACCCCCAAAAGGCCAGGTAACAAGAATACATATTTTGCAAGGTTTCTTTGTCCAAACTTACTCTGCAAGATATAGCTGCATTTTTTTCTCAATGTCCTCTACTGCCCTTTCTACGGTTATTTCTCCTGTCAGCGCTTTTTCTCCTATTTCCATCACAGTTTCATATATTCTATTGTCACAATAGCTGGCCTTGTTCACGCTCTCTATCATAGAAGTTAGTTTTTTAAATTCTTTAGACGTAGGCCAATATACCTTAACTTCTTCCTCTATACCATCTGCATTTGGTATTTTCCAATATGAATAGCAGGTTCTTCCCGGCTCTGGATTCTGTAGCTTAGCATAGTATGCTTCTATATTTGTAGGAAATCCTCCTAATTCTGTCTTTTCTTGAAACCTTTTAGACATTATAAATGTTACAAATGTACTTGCTTCCTCTTTCATATTAGATGCATCATTTATTGCCAATAAAGTAGACGGTAGAAAAACATTTTTTTCCAATCCCGGCATCATAATATAAGTATTATTTTTAAAGTTTAAATTCGCAAAAAGAAATGCCAAATATCCCATATTTCCGTTTAAAACATCTGCATAATATGGTTGGTGCTCATAATCCATCGCTGTTATCGCTGTACTGTAAAAGCCTAATGTATTATATTTTTCAATTAACACACTTTCACCGTATCCACCACCCCCTCTATACCAGCCGTCCCATGCCCAGCCTTCCATCTGACAGTCATAAATTCTTTTTGCTTGGGTTAAATACTCTGTAATTGCCTCTCTATCCAGGGTCTCATCCTCCCTTATCCATGCTCCCTGGGAAGACTGTGATAAAATGCGAAGTAACTCCTGTACCTCGTAAAACTTAAAAATGGCGCCTTCCATTTGTTCCTTTCTTTTTGCTTCCACCGCATCTGCTAGCCTAGTCAAAGTTGTCAGATTTTCTATTTCCCCTTCTGCCCCTCCTAATAAGGGAATACCGATCGTAGCAGGTACCATGTATAAATGTTCGCCCTCTTTCACGGCGTCAATTATATTAGGAAAATAGGTTTCTTCTGAATCTTTCAAAAGCTGATTTAAATCCATAAGAACGCCTTTTTCCACATAAGAATCATATGGAAGATAATCCATGAGTAATATATCTGGGCCTTTACCCGCCGCAATCTGGGTACTTAGATTTTTCAAAGCATCATTTACAGTAATTCCATCTTCTCCTGTTACCCCAACTTCAAATTTTACATAAACTTCCGGATGTTCACCCTTAAATGCAGTAATTGCCTGCATCACATAGGGATCCACATACATTCCATATATTCGAAGCATATTTTCTGGCACGGACGCAATACCCGGGTCATAGGTATACTTCTTCAAGCTTCCATCAGAGTATAGAATTAAAAAGATATTTTCCTCTTCCACTTTAAGCTTAACCATTCCAGTGAATTTATTATCAAAATCGCTTATACCACATATAGAACCGTCAATAATTAGTTCTGCATTCTTTTCATAAAGTACATGTCTATATAGTCCTTTTTTTGTAAGAAGATAAAGCTCCCCCTTTTCTTCTCCCGGATATATAAGAATATTACTTCCATCTATACTAGTTATAAGACTTCCTGTTAGTATTTTGTTCAACACCTTATCCTGATTCTTAAGCTCTTGTTTTTTTAAATCATAAATGTATATTCCCTCATAGCTAGCTATATAAAGATTATCTCCATCAGAAGCTCCATAAGTTGCAATTCCTTGAATCTCGAATAGAAATGTACTTTCTCCTGTTTGAGGCTCTATTCTACACACCTTCGTATCCTTTATAATATAGAAATACCCATCATTTCCATAAAAGCTATAGCAGATGCTATCCGTTGGTACTTCTGCAAGTGTAAGCCTATCCCCACTACTTAAAGCTATGTATTGGCTAAACCCTTCCTCTGTGCACTGTGATACTAATCTGTCCCACTGAGGTGTTATTGATACGTTTAGAATGGTACTTCTATAGCTTGGCGCCCACTTTGGTAGCTTATAATTTCGTTCAAAGCTCTCTCCTTGGTCTAGCGACATAAGGTCAGCGCCTTCTTTACTAACAATATATAGTCCATTTTCGCCCATTATTAGTTGCGAATATTTGGGGGTATCCTCTCCAGCTTCTTTTATTTCCTGTTCCACATATCTCCCCATTGTAGATTCATTTGTAGTTATTATATCCCCATTGTCCTTGCCACATGCCGAAGCAAAGACAATAGTGAATAATACTGTCATAATAATTTTTCTACTCTTTTCCAATTTTATTGTCCCCTTAACATTTACTTTTCAAGGCTATAGCCCTTCTGAACATCGACAGCTTTCCATAAATAGCTAGTCTTCATCTAGCATTTCAACATTCACTATAACCTCTATTAGTTCGTCGTCGTCTCTGTAAATAAAATAATCTTCTTCTGTAATTTTGTAACTATCCATATATGCCTCAAACTGCTCTTGTCCATCATAGTTAATATGAATTGCGTATGTTTTTACTGTTCCATTTAATTGTGTCACTTCCAGCACAATGGTATCCGTTTTTTTTGTAGTATGGAGCTTAGGTTGCCAGAAAAGAGAGAGGTTGCACAACCCCTTACTATCCTCAAATGTTATGGTCGCATTTTTTACTACATCATAAAATTTTATCGGTTCAACATCATTCACCAAATATAATTGTCCTATCTTGGAAGAAAACCGAATGCTTTCAATCCCCTCACCGTCTATATGAAACGAAAGCGATCTAATATATTGCCCATTTGGATCCTCTGACCTTTCAAAAAGTGAACCCGAAGAGTATATATGTGTATTTTTACATTCTATAAGCTCATTCTCTGCATAAGCATAAACCCGAATTACCTGGTCTGAATCAAAGGATGAATATGCCCCAATACCAATAACTAATAAAAGAATACTTGCCGCAAAAGCAATACCTCTTTTGACTCTTTCTCCAACATAATATTTCCCAAGTAACTTTGGAGGGGTATACGAACAGGCTTCATATACATATTTATCATCTACCTTCCCTAGAGCATTTGATATTTTTTCTGTCTGTCTCATAATGCCACTCCTTTCTTTGCTAAATACTTTTTAAACTTCTTGCGAATTCGTAAAAGCTTCACCGAAACATTATTTTCACTCATTCTAAATTCAGAAGCTATCTCCGAAATTGCTTCTGAAAACCAATATCTCTTCATAAACAAAACTCTATTATCCCTATCCAAAGAATCCAGAAACTGTTCTATGACATGTGCTAGTTCTTCCTCTGTAATTTCTGCTTTTTCTATCTTGTTATCAGGAATACACTCCTCTAACTCACTTAGAGATACATCATAAAAGCTATTTCTTTTTTTTGCTGTATTATATCGAAATCTTTTCAATGATAAATTCCTTGTTATTTTACAAACGTAGGTTACCAACGGATCTGGCCTACTGGGAGGAATCGTATTCCACACGCCAAGATGAGTGTCATTTATACACTCTTCCACATCTTGCATATTATTTAGGATATTATAAGATAGACTTTTACATATAGCATCATACTTGTTGGCTAGTTCTATTATTGCCCTCTCTGAGCGCGCAAAGAACAAATCTATGATTTCATTATCTTCCATCAGTGCCTCTCCTTACCTTTATCTTTCACCTATATACTACCTTAAATTTCTAAAATATTACACTTTTTCAATAATATCTCACACAAAAAAAAGCAAACCTTAGTGGTCTGCCATTTTATTGCAAAATTCTTCAATTTCATTCTTTCTATTTGTTACATCTTCTTTATATTCAACAGAGCATAACCCCATACTACCGCTTGGCACTATACCTAAGTGTCCATAAAAATGCTCAATACTCTCTATAACTTTATTACATTCCCTCATGCTAGGTCCTGTTCGTAATGCTATACTATAACCTTTTTTCCCCTTACCAATTGTAGCCTTCGGTTCATGTGTATCACACCAGGGAGTACACCTATCAATAAATGCTTTAAATTGTCCCGGAATATCTGCCCAATATGATGGCGATACAGAAATAACTATATCAGCCAACTGATATTCATCCATAATTTTGTTCATATCATCATCTTGGATAATGCACCTCGCGGTATTATGACAAGTTCTACATCCCTTACAAAATCTTATTTTATAATCGTCAATGCAGATACTCTTAATGTTATAATTACTTTCTAAATATGTGCATACAGTCTTTACTATTTCAGCCGTTGCTCCATCCCTTACAGGACTACAGTTTATCACTAAAGCATTCATCTAGACACCTCCAAAAGTATAATTGATTAACTATAACATAACTAAATTAAAAAATATAGAAAAAATAAACAAAAAGTGTAAGGCCTTAATAACTCAATGGACCTTACACCAATATTTATATATTCTTATGAAATCATTTGTAGTTTTTGGCTATGTTCGCCTACTACTTGTTTTAATAATTCAACATCATCAAATGCAGCTTCCATTTTGTCATTATAACCTTTATATCTCTTATATGTATCTATATAGCAAGATTCAATTGTATCTAGCCGTGGCAAAATAACATTCTCTTGAAATAACTTTATATGATATATTTCATCCTTCATATGATATATGTCCTCCTTCATATGAGATACGTCAGCCTTTAAATTGGACACGTCATCCTTTAAATGAGATACGTCAGCCTTCAAATTGGACACGTCAGCCTTTAACTGAGACACGTCAGCCTTCAAATCATGTATATCACTTTTAATTGGTTGCAATTCTGATTTGAGTTTCTTATCTAGCATACCAGATATTGCCAATAATAATTCACTATCCGTCATAGTATCACCCCTTTTGTAAAAGAATCATATCACAAATATGGTGCAAAGTCTATTCAATTATCAAGGTGATTTTTATGAGGAGAATGTTTCTATACTTAGAAAATAAATGATTCAAAAAAGAAAAGAAGATTTTAGATTGATTTTGATATTAAGATAAAAAAGGCATCACTACATATATTTCTATATATACTGATGCCTTATCATTTAAGCAAATGCTATGAATCAGCTTTTATTATTAGTTTCCCATCTGTGCTGCTACTTCAGCTGCGAAATCTTCTGATTTCTTTTCAAGACCTTCGCCAGTTTCGAAACGAACAAAGCTCTTAAGACTTAAGTTAGCATTATTATCTTTTGCAACCTGTGCTACGTACTGAGCTACAGTTTGTTTTCCATCTTCTGCTTTAACATAAGCTTGTTCTAATAGACAAACTTCTTTTAATTCTTTGTTTAAACGTCCAATAACTGCACCTTCAATAACTTTTTCTGGTTTACCAGCCATTTTAGGATCTGCTGCAATCTGAGCTGCAATGATTTCTTTCTCGTGTTCTTTGTATTCTTCAGAAACTTCTTCTGTAGATACATATTTAGGAGAAAGAGCTGCAATCTGCATTGCAAGATTTGTTAATGCTTCTTTTACTGCATCATTAACTACATCTGTTTTTGCTTCTAAAATAACGCCGATTCTTCCGCCACCATGTACGTAAGAAACAACACAACCATCTTCTGCAACAACTTTTGCAAATCTTCTAATATTAAGGTTTTCACCAATAACTGCAATCTTATCAACAAGTGCTTCTTTAACAGTTTTTGATGCATCTAAGTTCCAAGCTTCTGCGAAGAACGCATCTAAATCTGCTGCATCAGAATTAACTGCCTGAGCTGCAACTGCTGCAACATATTTCTGGAATTCTTCGTTTTTAGCAACGAAGTCTGTTTCAGAGTTAACTTCAACAACTGCTGCTGTTTTATCATCTTTAACTGCTACATTACAAAGACCTTCTGCTGCAATTCTTCCAGCTTTTTTCTCTGCTTTAGCCTGTCCATTTTTTCTTAAAAATTCAATTGCTTCTTCCATGTTACCATTGGTTTCTGCAAGTGCTTTTTTACAATCCATCATACCTGCACCACTTGCTTCACGAAGTTCTTTTACCATTGCTGCTGTAATTTCTGCCATTTTATTATTCCTCCATAATTTAATCTATTTAGACACATAAAGGGACGTGTATCCGCGTCCCTTTTTAGTTTCACTAATTTGGTAATTTCGGATTTACCATACCCTAAAATTATTCTTCTGTTGCTACTTCTTCAATATCAGTTGCCTGAGTTTCAACATCTGCTGCATCATAAACAACTTCACCCTGATTTGCTTCAATAACAGCATCTGCCATTTTAGCAACGATTAATTTTACGGCTCTAATAGCATCATCATTACCAGGAATAATATAATCTAATTCTTCAGGATCACAGTTAGTATCGCCGATACCTAATAAAGTAATTCCTAAAGTGTGAGCTTCCTGTACACAGATTCTTTCTTTTTTAGGATCAACAACAAAGATTGCATCTGGAACTCTTGTCATGTTCTTGATACCGCCTAAGTTCTTTTCTAGTTTTTCCCATTCTTTCTTTAATTCGATAACTTCTTTTTTAGGAAGAACATCGAATGTTCCGTCTGTTGACATTGTTTCGATTGCATGTAATCTAGCAATACGAGACTGGATGGTTTTGAAGTTAGTTAACATACCGCCTAACCATCTTTCATTTACATAGTACATTCCACATCTCTCAGCTTCTGATTTAACAGCATCCTGAGCTTGTTTTTTAGTACCTACGAAAAGAATTGTTCCACCCTGTGCAGCGATTTCAGAGATTGCTCTGTATGCTTCATCTACTTTACCTACAGATTTCTGTAAGTCAATAATGTGGATACCGTTTCTTTCTGTGAAGATGTAAGGAGCCATCTTTGGGTTCCATCTTCTTGTCTGATGTCCAAAGTGAACACCTGCTTCTAATAATTGTTTCATTGAAATAACGCTCATGTCTTTACCTCCATTTGGTTTCATGCTTCCGCATACCTTTTCCACCCTGTCCGCGTTAAGAACACGATTAACTCTGATGCTTATTATAAAACACCAACATCAAATCAGTACGCGTGATTTATAGTCACAACAGTCGAATTATAGCATAAGAAAAACCCCATTGCAAGGGGTTTTTACTCAAAACTTAACTTTTTTGTGATAACTTTTGCTATTTCTTCGTCTGTACATCCACTCGGTATTTTATAGGTACCTACTGATATCTTTTTATCATAACCATTAGTACATAAATATCGGTCATATGCCTTCGCATCTAATACAAGTCCTACCGCCTCCAAGGCTTTACTAACCGATACTGAGCTATCACCACTCTTTACAACAATGGTAATCATCTCGCTTGGCTCTTCCTGCTCCACCTCTTGAATCGGTGCCTCCTCGGGAACAGTCTCATTTGAAATTGGCTCATCTGGAATTGACTCATCTGGAACTGACTCATCTAACTTTGTTTCTTCAACCTTTGACTCTTCAGCCTTTGACTCTTCAGCCTTTGACTCTTCTAGCATTGTTTCTTGTTGTTTTTCAGTTAACGCAGAGATTGTTGTATTTTCTATCATTCCCAGTGCTTTAGCTCTTGCCTTTATTTCTTCATTGGTCAGCTTTTCTTTGTTTCCACCAATTGATATTCCTATAAGCAACGCCGTAACTAAGATTCCAATTCCTAGGCCTCTTAAATAATATCGCAACTTCATGTTTATCCCTTACATCCCTTCAAATAAATCAATGACTAATTTTACTTCACCAATACCGAGACCTAATTCTTTTGCAATTGCTACATTAGACTTTCCTGCATTATGTAGCTCTAAAATGCGAGTGTTATTATTTAGTCCCTTTTCTCTTGAACCTTGTGTAAAACTAATATCTGGTGCCACTATGTTTTCTGTATTTTCTACTTTCTTTACTGTCTTGGGCTTTCCTTTTATACTTGCTTCTGCTGGTATTTCTTTTATTACAAGTCCTTCAAAATTGGGTTCCTGTTTAGGGGTAACATCTACCGCTTTAACAGCCTCCTTGGAAACCTCTTTTGCTACTTCCTTAGCTGTTTGCGTGGCTTCCTTTACGGTTTTTTCAACTTCACTAACAGTATCTTTAATATTTTGATGTTTATTGTTTAGCATATCATAAAGAAACAATACCTCTTTATGATTTTTATTAATTTCACCAAGCACTGTATCTGAATATTCATTTACAGCCATTATTTTTTCGTTTGAAATTCTTTCTAGAGATCTTTCCGTCTTTTCAACAGTATAAGTAATTGTTTCATCCACGATATCAGATATTTTTTCTTTCACGCCCGACATCTGTGCTTCAACTAATCCCTTGACTTCATCTTTCACAAGTTCTTTTGTTTCATCCAACATTTCTTCTTTTCTTGCCGGAACTATAAAACTTAAAATAAATATAATTCCTCCCATTACCAAAAGAACAATTTCCAATGTATTCATGGTTCTCTCCTTAAATCTTAATATCAAAGCCACCCGGACCTTTTATGCAGACTGTTCCATCTTTTTTGTCATCTTCACGCTTTTTGCCCTTGTCACCAGAATACTGACCTTTACCTTTTTCTTTTGCATCAAACTTTTTATTTTGCCAATCTGAATTATCGCTTTGTTTAACCTGTTGCGCTCTTTCTTCTACAACCTTTTCAACATGTCCTAAAATATTGCTTTGATCTGTTACCAGCTTTGTATTCTCATTATGTTTCATTGTCGCATAATCTTGCGATCGCGCAATTGTTGCTATTTCCATTACTCCGATAGCCATTACTAAACCTCCATGGTTAAAACCTTATTGGTTTGTTAGATACTTACCATCTTAACATCGCCTGCCATCTTAACAAACTTACAATATTTCATATTGCTTGGAACAATCATAGATAAATCGCCAATAGCAATCTTAACACCCGAAAAAACTTCTCCCGTTATGATAACCTGGGCTCGATCCTGTCTTTCAAGCACCAGTTGTCTTAGTTCCATTTCCGCCTCTATCGTCACTTGGCGTGCCTTTTTCTCTTCTCTGCTATCTAGCAATGTTTT
Source organism: Lachnospiraceae bacterium (assembly GCA_031554725.1). GTDB lineage: Bacteria > Bacillota > Clostridia > Lachnospirales > Lachnospiraceae > JAVBUZ01. Next base: position 22,740 of record JAVBUZ010000048.1, read on the forward strand.
TAAATATTGCATCTGTTGAAGGTTTAGCTGCATTCCTTGCTTTTTCTTCTGCAAATAAGTAATAATCATTGGTTCCATACTAGCTAAATCCTTGGCAAGTTCTGATAGTTCTTTTTGCATCAGAACATATCTTTGTTTCATTTCTGGATTTCCACCAACCTCTATTATCGTTGATGCACCCATGGCTGAGCCAAGCGTTTTTACTTTTACAAAGTTAGTTGCGCTTACCTTACCACCAGTAATAAATCCTCTTCTGCCATCTACTGTAACGGAATCACCTGCCATTAAATTACAATGAACACTTGCTTCCGTGTTAATATACCCACCTGCTGAAGCAGATGCATTTTCCAAAAACTTTACAATGATGTTTCCTTCAGCCTTTAATACACCTTTTCCCATTCCGTTCATGCCTCTTGCAATAACAATATCACCGCCGGATTGGATATATGCACCTTCTACAAGACCATTAACAACAACATTTCCTTTGGCGCATACCTGAAAATTTGATTGAACATTTCCATTAATCTGTACGCTACCTTCATAATTAATGTTTCCTGTAGAGTTATCAACATTTTCTACTGTTAATATATCAGAAACAAAGACCTTTTCTTCCACAAGCATTACATGCCCATCTACCTTTGAAGTAAGTGTCATTTTATCTTCAGAAATATCAATATTATGTCCATACTTCAAATGTGTACGTTTCACATCCCTAGGTTTAATTTTCGCACCCAGAATGTTCATTCCAAATTCACCTTCATCAGCTGGTATCAGCTTTGCTAAAACATCCCCTGCATGACAGGTGTTTATTGTATTTAAGTTAAAGAAGTCAACACTTCCATCTTCATTCTGAGTTGGTCTTATTCTTAAATCTGTATTGAAAAAATATTCGATACTTGCATCCGTTCCATGACGTGGTTTTTTGCCCTCTGCCACAACTATATCTGTACAATAAATCTTCTCTTCAATGCATTCTTCAATAGCTTCTACATTTATTCCAAAAATAATCTTACGATAATTTAGGTCAGAAATAATTTCCTTAGTAGTAAGAGGAAGCGCTGTTTCTGATGCCGGATGAACTCTTAAAGTTGCTTGCATATAATCTTGACTAAACGAAATAAAAGTAACAGCATTTTCCTTTGGGCATTCCCCAGAGCCCAATAGCATAATTGTAGTTTCACCTTTTTCAATCTCTTTTTTCAATACTGCGAGGTCATAGACCTGATTTCTCCTCATCAGATAATCCATGACCTCGCTCATTCTCACTGTTTCGCCACCATCTGTTGGTGCTACTATTTTAAGACCATATCCATTTCCCGCTTTTACTAGTTGGAAATAACCATTCCGCATACTAAACCTCTTCCTCCATATAAACCTACATACGTCCTAAGAAAAATAATAATCCTTAATTCACTAATTATTTTCCTAAGAACGGTTTACCAGTATCCCCATATAACTTCCCATTTTTTCTTTCATCTTCTGCAATGCACGAGTATGCAATTGCGAAATTCGAGATTCTGACACCTCTAAAACATGACTAATTTCTTTTAAAGTCAGTTCTTCATAATAATAAAGAAGAATTACTTTTCTTTCTTTTTCCGTTAAAAGCTCTAAGGTTTGTTTCAGGACTTTTTTTAGTTCCTCTTTTTCTATATTTTCCTCTGGGCTTTCAAATTGTGAAGAAACTCTCACATTATGTTCCGCCGGTACTTCACTACCTTGGTCCATAAATTCATTCAGTGATACTACGTTGGTAATTTTCATCTGTGATTGCCAGTCTAAATATTCTTCATCTGTAATACCAAGCCTAATTGCAATCTCTTCGTCGGTAGCATTCTTTCCAGTTGTTATCTCTATTTCTTTAATTATTGTCTCTATCTTTTTTTGCTTCTGTCTAATAGTTCTTGGAATCCAGTCCATCTTCCTTATTTGATCTAGAATCGAGCCTCTTATTCGAAGACTTGCGTATGTCTCAAATTTAACTTCTTTCATACTATCAAACTTTTCAATTGCATCAATTAATCCAAAAATACCATAGCTAACCAAGTCTTCATATTCAACATTATACCCTAAATACATACTAAGTCTGCCTGCCACTAACTTTACGAGCGGTGCGTACTCAAGTATAAGCTTTTCTCTAACTTCGCTGGATTTTACTTTTGCATATTCATCCCAAAGCTTTTTTTTGCCCGCCTCGTCCATGTTATTCCTCCACGTTCACAAAAAAGTGCAAAAATATTATTTTCGCACCACTTTCAATCTACTTATGCTTCTTCTGAAGTTTCCTCCAAGCTTTTCTCTTGTTCTTCTTGTAGATTTTCCTTTTGAATAACTTCTCCTTGTTCCATAGCAATCTTTGCATTTTGTCTATCAAACATATCTAGTACCCATTTAAAAATACTGCCTAGTGTATAAAAAACCAATAACACAACTAATAATGCAAGTAATTTAAAAATAATCGTGTATTGCATTATAAAAGTAATAATACATGTTACTACACCTGCAAGCAGCATCAAAATGAGCGGCATCGTTCTTCTATTCATAAATACTCCTATATTACACACTCTTCTTTGCCAACTGCACGAATTACATAGTCGCCTGTTTCTGGGTAGAAAATTACGGTACGACCATAGTTTTTCCCTGTATCCTCAGCCAAAATAGGAATTTTTAGTGCAGCTAACATTGTTTTTGTGGCCTCCACATTTCTTTCTCCTATACGTACTAATTCAGACTTGCTTTGAAATGCAAACATCGTTGCCCCACCTGCTATTTTAGCAGTTAATCTGTTTTTATTAGCGCCTCTTTTTTCCATGAGTTTTATCAATTCAACAATTGCCGTATCTGCAAATTTGGGTATATTTATTATCTCACTTCTAATTGCAGTACTATCTGGAAGCATGATATGCGCTAGTCCGCCAATTTTTGTAACGGGATCTCTAAGGGCAATACCTACGCAAGAGCCAAGACCTAGTGTGGTCAAGCCATCAGGTGAAAAGCATATTTTCAAATCTGCCATTCCGACCTTAATAATTTCGCTCATAATATATTTCCCTTCTACAACATCCCTAATGACGCTAGGATTTTCTGATAAGATTCTAAATCCGGTATCAAAATGAAATAGCCGTCAATTTCTACTTCATCATAGAATTGAGATTGGATTAATAATATCTTATCACCAATAGCTCCAAACTCAATTGCAGGCACACTTAAAATAGCTCCTGCCATGTCCATTGTTAAGTCTGGTGGAGATGGAAAGATTTTTAAATTCGTTAAAGTAGATAGAGAGTTTAAGTAAGCGCCAGTAATAATGTTGCTGACTTCCTTCATCGCTGATAATTCCATCTCATTTAAGTCTTCACCTTCGCTACATCCATATCCCATCATTACTTTTGTTACCAGATGCTTTGCAGAGGCTCTTTCTACAAGGAACATAATACTTCCTGTAATATCTCCCTCTACGGCTAGGTATATTCCTATCATGATTTGTTCTTCACCGCCGATTAAGGTTCCTACTTCATGAAAATCTAACAACTTTACCTGTGGCACCTTCATATCAACTTTGCACTGCAACATCTGTGATAATGCTGTCATGGCATTACCAGCACCAATATTTCCAATCTCTTTTAAAACATCAAAGTAATTTTCCGTAACTTGCTCTAAGCTCATATCAGCCATAATTTCAAATCTCCTTATGCGTTTTCTTTCTCTTGTAAAACTGCATTCAATTCTAAAAGAGAAATCAAACCACCAGATTCCTTGCCAATAC
>JAVBUZ010000059.1:0-4364 GCA_031554725.1 Lachnospiraceae bacterium
ATTTATTAAATGTTTTCTTAACTATGGAAAATGGGGAGTATATGGAGTACAATATATAAAGCAAGCGAGTTTTGGATAGTGGAGAGCTTGCAGGAACTAGAAGGTGAAAGGAAGGGATAAGAGATGGATTTTTTTGAAAAAATAGAAGAGACCATTACCACAAAAGGTCAGGCAGCTATTGATAAAGCAAAGGAGCTTGCAGAGCTTGCAAGCTTGAAAAGCCAAATAAGTACATGTGAAGAGGTTATGAAAAAGAATTATATGGAAATTGGCCGCATTTATTATGAGAATTTTGGTGACACAGCCGAGGAGCTATTTGCTAGACAGTGTAGAAATATTAAGAATGCTAAATATGGTATTGATGAGCTGGAAGAAAAGATAAAAGAGATTAAAGGGATTTAAAATAGGTGATTTTAAACATAGGTTACCGATTATTTACAAAAAGAAGTTGCCACATAATGTGACAACTTCTTTTTCATTTAGTAGAAATTATATCCCCTAGAATATAGCTCTGCACGTTGCTGCTCAATAATACTAAAACAATCGGGGTTTTCGAAGAAAGTAGTATCGTGAGGGCAATTATTGGAAATGTTCGGAGTGGTAACTGATACCGTTCCGTCTTCATTTTCGGTAATAATGGTGGAGCCACTTATTAAAGCTGGATGCTCTACAGGAGTAAGTTCCAAGGTTCCATTGATTTTAAATGGACAATCGGCACAAGCAGGAAGTCCGCTATATGCACATACCGCACCAGTGTAATGGATATCACAGAAATCGGTAGGCTGATTTTCTTCTTGAAAATACTCAGTATATAAGGTGTGATCACATAAGCCTTCAATCGGTAGCTTTCCTGAACGAGAACAAATCTGAACCTGAACAATACCATTTGGAACAGGGAAAGCTTGATTAGGAAGGTTTGCATGTATCTTTGACATAACATCACGCCATAACTTTTTTGAAAGCGAGCTTTCAGGATTGCTAGAGCGCTCATCTAATGGAGTCTGATTGTCGTAACCAGTCCAAACCGTAGCGGTATAATAAGGAGTGAAGCCTGCAAACCAAACATCACGAGTATCGGAGGTGGTTCCTGTTTTACCAGCAATTGCCATGCCAGGGAAGTTTACGGCACCACCAGTTCCTTTTGTTACAACGTCAACCATAGCGCTTGTTAATAGGAACGCGGTGGTTTCTTTTAATACTTGGTGCGATTCACGTTCTGTATTATCTAAAATTACTTTGCCATTTGAATCTATTACTTGTGTATAGAGCTTCGGTTTATTGTAAACACCACCATTTGCAATGGTTGCATATGCGGCATTTAATTCAATATTGGAAACACCCTTTGACAAACCACCTAATGCCATAGATTGATATGGGTCAGCCTTTGGGTTTAAAGAGGTAAAACCAAAATCAACTAAATAGTCATAGCCTAGCTGAGGAGTAATAATGGTTAAAGCCTTTACCGTTACAATATTGAGGGAGTCATAAATACCTTGCCTTAAGGTACATAGGCCTCGATATCCGGTTTTCTTGTACCAGTTACTTACTAACTTGCCATCATCATATGCAAATGGAGCATCGTTGATAACGGTGGCAAGGGTCATTGCACTTGTATCAAATGCAGGTGCATAAGTAGAAAGTACCTTGAAACAAGAACCAGGTGAACGATAAGCAGAGGTTGCACGGTTTAAGGTTCGGCTACCTTCCTTTGCACCACGGCCACCAATCATTGCAACCACGTATCCCGTATATTGATCTTGAATGGTTAAGGACATTTGTGGTTGAACTGCAAAGGTAATCTTTTCATCAATTAAAGTATCTGTTTCTGCAAGAACAGCTTCCTTATATTGCTCAACAGCCGCATATCCGTCTTCTTGTGATGTAAAGATAAGGTTAAAGTCCTTATTTACATTTTCTTTAAACCAAGTAGAAAGCATTTCACGACTATAGTTTACATATTCGCCATTCTTTGTTTTGACGGTTAATTCAAAGCTGAGCTGCCATTTGGTAGCGATTGGGAAGTTGTCAGGATTAGAAAATGATTCATCGGCAATCGCTTGGATATCGGGATCTAGAGTGGACATAATCTTAAGACCGCCACTGTACATTAGGCTGGAAGCAAGTGTAGCACTGTATCCAGCTTCGATTAAATCATCGTAAACCTCTTCAGTCAGCGCATCTACAAAGTAAGAGTTAACAGAGGAGTTTTCGACCTCAATATTTACCATTTGAATTCGTTCATACACATTGTCAGCCAGTGCTTCATCATATTCTACCTGATTAATATATCCTAGCTCTAACATTTTGTTGAGAACTCTTTTTCTACGATCAGCATTTTTGTCAGGATGAGAGATCGGATTATACTTAGAAGGGTTCTGAGTAATTCCGGCAATGGTTGCACATTCTGACAAATTAAGCTCACTAACAGGTTTGTTAAAATAGCGATAAGAAGCTGCCTGAATACCTAAAGTATTTTGACCTAGGTTAATGGTATTCATATAACTTTCCAGAACCTGTTCCTTAGTTAAAATTTTAGAATACTCTAGGGCGAGATATTGCTCCTTAATCTTTCGTTCAATTTTTTCCAACATACTATCTTCATTAACCCAGTCGGTAAAGATCGTATTTTTAATAAGCTGCTGGGTAATGGTACTTGCTCCCTGTGTCTCTTCTCCACCAGTCTTTAAAAATTGAAATCCAGCACGAAGAAGACCTTGAATATCAATACCATTATGTTGATAAAAACGTTGATCTTCGATAGCAACAAAAGCATTAGCTAAGTTTTCAGGAACATTATCCATAGTTACAGATATTCGATTGGAGTTACTTGCTACAAGCTTAGAAATTTGATTTCCTTGGTTGTCATATACGAAGGTAGAGAAACCTGATGGAGCTAGGTCCTTACTGTCAACATTTTCTACGGTAGCAATGATACCTTTAAATAAGCCAATTCCACCAGATACTCCAACGATTGCTAATGCAATAAATCCTATTAAAAGCACTTTAATAAATGTAAGTGCTATTTTTTTCCCCCACTTCATAGACTTAGAATTTAGTTTCTTTTGTCTGGCGCGAATGCCTTTTTTTCCATAATTCATAAATCCATTCACCTTTCTGTCTGTAGTTCAGACGATAAAAATATGTAGCCTTAAACAGGCATACCCTAGATATTATACCAAATTAGAATCGGTAAATAAAGGTTTTTTGTTGATATTAAGAATTGTTCACAAAAATAAACACATTTATGCTATAATTTTTCTATCTTAAGATTAAAAGTGGAGAGCGACAGAAATGGAAGCGTATCGTATTTTGATGGAAGGTGGAAGCGCAGAAATCGTGGAGAAAAAGTCCAGATTTATTGCAACCATTGCGAAAGTAGATAATGAGGAGCAAGCAACAGCTTTTATAGAAGAAACCAAGAAAAAGTATTGGGATGCAAGACACAATTGCTCTGCCTTTGTAATAGGAGAAAAAGCACAGCTAACGAGATGCAGTGATGATGGTGAGCCAAGTGGTACAGCAGGTCGTCCGATGCTTGAAATATTATTGAGTGAGGAAATAAGAAATATAGCAGTGGTAGTCACTAGATATTTTGGTGGTGTACTATTGGGAACTGGTGGATTAGTTAGGGCATATTCAGGAGCACTCAAGGCAGGTCTAGAGGTCTGCAAAATAGGAGTGATGAAAGCTGGCGTAAGGGTTAAAATAACAACCGATTATACTGGAATAGGAAAGATACAATATATCTTGGCACAGCAAGGCATAGAACCCCTAGAATCAGAGTATACTGATAATGTTTGCCTATATGTAATTATTCCTACGAGATTAAAAAATGTAGTAGAGAAAGAAGTCACAGAGGCTACAAGCGGGAAAGCGCACATTGAGGTTTTGGAAGAAATTTATTACGTTGACAAGGAATAACCGTTTTAGTAAAATGAAAGTCGGTTCTTAAGAAATTATGAAGAAATAAAATGGTATTTTGAAAGGTGGTGGTTTTTATGAAGACGCGAAGTAAGACTTATAGTACTGATAACCCACTCCCCGCCGCGGGTATAAAAACCACGAGAGAATCCCAGGGGTTGGGGCTTTCTCTACAGAAAAAGGAGAAATACCATGGAAGATATAAAGGAATTATTAGAGACTAAGCAGTACACTTCTCTACGTCAAAAGATGGCAGAAATGAACTTTGCGGATATCGCGGCGCTCATGGATGAGATGGACGAGGAGGGTATGCTGAAGGTCTTTCGCATTCTGCCTAAAGACTTAGCAGCAGATGTTTTTTCTTATTTAGAGGTGGAAAATCAACAGATGATTATTACCTCTTTATCAGATAAGGAAGCAGCCAATATTATTAACAACCTGAT
>JAVBUZ010000255.1:0-4210 GCA_031554725.1 Lachnospiraceae bacterium
TATAATCCTCTGGATGATTGTCATTTTGGCCAATTGCTACAATAACCACCTGAGGTACATATGTTGTAAAATCCCATTTCTTTGTGGGGCCAAGTTCTTCGTTGTATTGAATTAGGTCATAAGTATTTTCAATCCCGCGAAAAGTAGGTGCCATAAACCAACCAGTTCCATCAAGAAGAGCAATTCCTCCTTGCGCAATATTATGTATTTCTGCATTCAGTTTACGTGCTGTATACCAAGAATAAGACCAATAACTATTGGAATACTGTCCCTGATGTTCTGGATCAGGCATTCCCACATATTCGATTGCCTCGGATACTTCACCTGCTGATACGCTATCTCCATACACTTCTATACGCCTAGTAGGCTTTGGTGCAGGTGCCGTCACTTTACCACCCTCATCCAAAATAAAGCCATAGAAACGAATCATGTGGCAAGAGTCCATTCTCTTAAAAAATAACACCTGATGTTCTCCTAGTGGCAAGTCCTGTGCCAAGGTAATACACTGCTTTTCTCCATCATTTTTAATAAGGAATTTGCTCTGCTTGCCATCTACTATAACACCTAAGTAATTATCCCAGCAAGAGTGATTATTACTAATTATTGCTTTCATTTGTGTTCCATAGAATATGGTGCTAATGCTGCTACAAGAATAAACAAGCTCTGGAGCATCTGCATCATCAAAATCAATTCTTCCACTATACTGAAGGGCCTTGTCTGTAGGGTAAATAGCTACCTCACCTTTTTCAAGAAAAGCCTCCAAATCTTTGCTATATTTACTCATATTTCTCTCCATAACTCTCTACTTTGTTTCACCAATTGTCGAGGCAAAAATCGTCATATTTCCTTCCCATGTAGCTTTACCATATTCGCTTGGAAGTATAAAATGATCCCCCTTAGAAACAACACTACCATTTATCATGCCGCATCCGTCTAATACACTAATAAGCATAAATGATGCTCCCATATTCACTTCAAATATACCGTCAACCTTGGTTAAAAACACCTTATAATATTCATTTTCAAAAAAAGCCCGTAGCTTATTTTCTTCAGCCTTTGGCTGTAATACACTATCCTCAGCTTTTTTTGCTGGAGCAGTTATAACCGTCATGCTCTTTTCTACATGAAGCTGCCTTGGTTTTCCATCACTCAGTCTATCGTAGTCATATACACGATAGGTAATGTCACTATTTTGCTGAGTTTCCAGTAGCATAACGCCGCCCTTAATTGCATGAAGAGTGCCCGGATCAATTTGAATAAAATCACCCCTTTTCACAGGGATTTCTCGAATAAACTCCTGCCATCTTCCCTCTTTCACCATTGCCTGCATTTCCTCTTTCGAAGAAGCATTATGGCCGATTACAAGGGTTGAATCTGCTTCACAATCAAGCACGTACCAGCATTCGGTTTTGCCTAGGGAACCATTTTCATTTTTCACGGCATAGCTATCTTCTGGATGAACTTGAATAGATAAGTCCTCTTTGGCATCAATAATCTTTGTAAGAAGTGGAAACTTTTCTAGTTTCTTCTTTCCCGTCTCATCTAAATTGCCAAAAGCTTCTGGATACATCTCCCAAACCTGGGATAGTTTTTTACCATGCAGGCTACCGCCCAAAACAGTGCAGTCACCGTTTTGATGTGCACTTATTGCCCAACATTCACCGGTATTTTCACCTGGTATTTTATAGTTCCAATCCGTTTCTAAGCGTTTTCCACCCCAAATCATTTGTTTAAACTCAGGCTCTAAAAATATAATTTCTTTTAAAGGCTGATTAATAGAAAGGGCCTTACCATTGGTTTTGATAATATTTTTATACCAATAAGCGGAGTCTTTTACGATTCTACGCTGGGTTAAAAAGTCTACATAAATAACTCCAAATTTTTCTGTATATCCCTTGTCCCACTCAAAATTATCTAAAAAGGTCCACAAAAAGTAGCCTCTAATATCCGCACCATCATCACTTGCCCTCTGTAAGGCACTTAGATACTGGTCTAAGAAGGTAATTCGATTGCTATCATGAACTTTGCCATCCTCGGATACAATATCATGACAGGATATGCCATTTTCAGTTATATAAATGGGAAGCTGATATCTTTCGTATAAGAAGCGAATTCCCCAATAAAGGCAATCTGGAGTAACAGGCCATCCTGCTGCCGTCTTTGATGAACCCATCGGTCTATCGGCATATTCTGGCTTTCCATCTTTCCCAGCTCTTATCATGTAACCATTATAAATGTTCTGGCCCATGAAATCTAAAGGCTGAGATATAAGCTCCATATCCTCTTTTGTAATTTCTGGCAAATATTCTTTATATTTTTCAAGTCCATCCTCTGGATATTTTCCTAAAAATACTGGATCAGAAAACCAAGCAACATTCCAGGTCCAATTATCCATTGGGTTATTCTGTGTAAAATACCACTCCTTTGCGGCCGCAATATCCTCCTGACTATCAGTCGCAGGATACGCCACACCACAAGTAGGTGCATAGCCTACCTGAATATCTTTTTTTGCATATTTTCTCAAATTGATAACTGCCGTGCCATGAGCCTTTAATGCGTTATGCGCAACCTGAAAGGTTTCTTGCAAGCTTAGCTTTAGCCCTGGCGCATGAACACCAGAAAGATGACCTAAACCAACAAAGCACTGTGGCTCATTCAAGGTAATAATATAATCACAAAGGTCAGAAAAGTTCTCTGCCACTACCTTGGCATATTCTCCAAACCAATCCACGATTTCGGGATTTAACCAGCCCCCTTTATCTTGTAAGGCCTGAGGCAATTCCCAGTGATACATGGTAAGGTATGGTACAATATCGTTTTTCTTCATTTCTAGAATCATATCACGATATAGGCGAATGGCATCCTTATCCACCTCACCCGTTCCCTTTGGCATCACTCTTGCCCAGCTAATACTAAAGCGATAGGCTGGTATTCCAAGAGCCTTCATTAGGGCAAAATCTTCTTTATAATGTGCAAGATGAGCACAGGATACATCAGCATTATAGCCATCTAAAATCCTGCCCTCCTCTGCAAAGGTATCCCAAATATTTTTTCCAATTTTGTCGTTTGGCAGTTTTCCTTCCACCTGGTAAGCACTTGCTGCTACCCCCCATACAAAATCATCACGAAACATTACATTTCCTCCTTGCTCCTTGACCCAATAACAGATACTAAATAAAAGGGTACTGTTTCTTCCCCAAATGTTTTGGTTATTGTAACCTTAATGGTATGTATTTTATCTTCACCATGTACAAGTAAATTCTCTAAATATAGACAATCTCCCCAAGTTTCCTCAAAGTTTGAATCTAATATAACCTCTTTTTCACCATCAATTACCGCTGTGGCAATACAAGAGGGGTGTTTTACTGATTTTCTATACTGAACTGCTAGGCCACTTCCTCCTATTTCGAAGGAAATACTGTCCCCTTCTTTTTTACTCGTCCAGCCTCTTTTAAAGATATCTGTAATATGGCTCTGCTCCTCTTTATCAGCAAGAAAACCCTCCAAAGTGGGGGTGCAATTGTAGTTCTGATATCTTACCGAGGCCTCATATTCATTTAATGTCATAGACTCTGGTAGCTTTTCCTCTACAGCACTTGGGTTTTCAGCATTCTCCATATCTACATATATCTTATCTAAGAGAGTTGTTACAAGTCTTGCTAAAATTTTATGCCCTGCATCATTTGGATGCAAGTCATCTGGTGCTATATTTTTACTATTTATGCTCTTGTCCGCTACCTTATAATATACGCAGTTCTTCATACTCACGCAAGGTAATTCATAATATCTTCCAATTAATCCGTGCTGATCCTGAGCATTGGTACCGGTCTCGTAAAACACATTATGTACCAGCATAACTGCTGGCTTTATTTTATCTGCGTATATTCTTCTAACAAGACCTTCATAGGTTTCCCTATAAAAAGGAGTGTTATCATCATTTACACTAAATTCCACCACAACAAAATCTGGTTGTTTTGATAGCAAATCCGCTTCCACTCTTGCCACACCAAATTGCGAAGTAGTTCCTCCAATGCCCGCGTTTACAAAATTAATCTTTGCGCTTTGGAAGGTCTCTTTCCACCATTCATATACTAAATAGGCGTAGCAGGTTGTTGGAAGCGAAGAGAGAGAGCCCTGTGTGATAGAGCCCCCTAAAAATCCTACCGTTATCTCTTCTCCCGCCTTTGCTCTTGTCATTACTTCTTTACTG